>CAYHCW010000435.1:0-3024 GCA_964355025.1 uncultured Gemmatimonas sp.
ATGTCTACACCGGGTGCAGGGCGAACAGGCACAGTGGGGTGCAGGGCGAAGGGGCGGCGGAATGACCTGTTGTGCGTCCGTTCGATGGCGGCGTCCTCGGCACTCCGGGCTATCGTGCGCGGCATGAATCAGCGCGTACAGCAGTCCCTCGAAGAATGGGAACCGTCGGTGGGTTCCGAAGAGACGGCCGATCCGATTTGGCAACTCAAGTGCTACCGCGTCGCTCGGTGTCTGGTCGATCACACGGCAGGCGATGTCGTCGCCCTGATGTCCACCGTGGATCCCAAGACCATTAGCCAGTTGTCGCGCGCGGTCGGTTCGATCGGCGCCAATCTTGCCGAGGGGTACAGTCGGCGCTTGGCGGCCGACCGGTCCCGCTTTTACGGCTATGCGCTCGGCTCGACGCGTGAGGCAACGCTGTGGTACCGCAGTGTCGCGCCATTCATTGATCGCTCGTCGCTCGACCTGCGCATGGCATTCCTCGCGCAGGAGCGGATGCTGCTGATCGGGATGCTCAAGTCGGTACAGCGCGGCGGGGGACCCGCCTTCGAACCCGGCTGATTCGCCGCTCGCCCCTCGGACCCCTGCACGTCACCGTGCCTGTTCGCCCTGCACCCAAACGACAAGGGCGGACCACCCGGTCCGCCCCCTGCCATTCGTTCAAGCAAACTGCCTCACCCCACCGGCACGTACCCAAACAGGAACACGAACGCGATCAAGGTGCAGATGGCGATCACCAGCGGCCCCACGAACAGCGCATTGAACAGCTTGTGGTCGTACTTCAGGTGCATGTAGAACATCACCACGATGGCGAACTTCACCACCATCATGACGAGAATCGACGGTACGAACGCCTTGCTGTTGACGAGGGCGGGGATGTAGTAGGCCCAGACCTCGACGACCGTGATGAGAAACAGCCAGAGCGCCACCCACTTGTACTGCTTCCAGGTGGGATGCTCGTGCACGTGATCGGCGTGGACGCGATCGGTGGACATGGTCGGCGGCCCCTTACTTGATGAGGTAGACGAGCGCGAAAATGACGATCCAGACGACGTCGACGAAGTGCCAGTACAGGGCGCAGATGTCGACAATCAGCGCATCCCTGGGTCCAAGACCGCGCTTCATGTCCATGAACAGCAGCGTCATGAGCCAGAGCACGCCGACGGCCACGTGGGCACCGTGGAAGCCGGTCAGTGTGAAGAACGACGTGCCGAACAGGTTCGTCTTGATCGTCAGCCCTTCGTGCACGAATGAGGTGAACTCGTACGCCTGGAAGCCGAGGAATGTCGCACCGGCGATGGCGGTGGCGAGCAGCCAGAACCTGGACGAGCCCAGCAGCCCCTCGTAGCCCGGCTTCCCCTTGTTCTCCACGGCGGCCAGCGCGAGCACCATGAACAGCGACGACATGAGCAGCACGAACGTCGACGCCGACGTCACCGGGATATCGAGAATGGGCTTGAACACCTGCCCGGCGGGCGAGGTCCAGGCTTCGTGCGGGAACGGGCCGACGACGGACTTGCCCTTGTAGACGAGATAGGTCGAGATGAGCGATGCGAAGAGCATGCACTCCGACCCGATGAAGGCCCAGATCGCGATCTTCCGGTTATCGAGGCCGGTGGTCGTGTAATGCGTGTGCTCGTGCGCCTCGTGGGCGCCGGGAGCAGCTGCGGCAGCAGAAGCCAAGGTCATCGTCTCCGGTGGGTTACTCGAGGGGGCTCGTGAGCCACGCATACAGCGAGCCCACCATGAAGGCGCCGCCGCCGATCATCATGGCCATGGCCAGCGGGAACTTGCCGGCGTGGAGCACGATGAGGCCGCTGAACGTGATGATGATGGCGAGCGCCACCAGGAACGGCTTGATGGTCGGGAAGGGCATGGGGATGCCGAGCTCCTTCGCCGTCTTGCGCTCGGTTTCCTCGTGCATCGGCACGGCATGCGCGTCGGTGATCGTGGTGGCGTCGGCATGCGAGTGCTCGATGCCGGCCATCCGCTCCGGGGACTTGAGGTCCCACATGGGATAGCGCGACGTCACCTCGGGAATCTGCGCGAAGTTGTATTCCGGCGGCGGTGACGGGATCGACCACTCGAGCGTCGGGGCGCCCCACGGGTCGCTTCCTGCCAGCGCGCCGCGCTTCTTGCTCCAGAAGAAGTTGTACGCAAAGATGAGGCCGGCGACGAGCAGCATGTACGTGCCGGTCGTCGACATCATGTTGAACAGGTCCCAGCCCTGCCCGGCGTCATACGTGTAGATGCGGCGGGGCATGCCAAGCATGCCGCTGTAATGCATCGGGAAGAACGTGAGGTTCAGTCCCACGAAGTTCAGCCAGAACTGCCACGTCCCGAGCGTCTCGTTCATGAACCGCCCGGTCATCTTCGGGAAGTAATGGTAGATGCCCGCGAAGATGCCCATCATCGCGCCGCCGTACAGCACGTAATGGAAGTGCGCGACGACGAAGTACGTGTCGGTCTGCTGCAGGTCGGACGGCGGCGACGAGTGCATGACGCCGGAGATGCCGCCGATGGTGAACATCGCGATGAGGCCGATGGCGAACTTCATCGACGTCGGGAAGCGGAGCGACCCGCCGTACATCGTCGCGATCCAGTTGAAGATCTTCACGCCCGTCGGCAGGCCGATGAGCATCGTCGTCAGGGAGAAGATCGAGTCGGCCACCGGCCCCATGCCGACGGCGAACATATGGTGCGCCCAGACGCCGAAGCCCAGGAAGCCGATCATGATGCCCGAGTAGGCCATGACGTTGTAGCCGAACAGCGGCTTGCGGCTGTGCGTCGGCAGCACTTCGGACACGAGGCCGAACGCCGGCAGGATGAGGATGTACACCTCGGGGTGGCCGAACACCCAGAACAGGTGCTGCCAGAGCAGCGGGTCGCCGCCGGCCTGCGCCTCGTAGAAGTTGGTGCCGAAAAAGCGGTCGAACTGCAGGAAGAAGAGCGCCGCCGTGATCACCGGAAACGCGAGGATCACGAGGAACTGCACCACGAACGACATCCACGTGAACATCGGCA
>CAYHCW010000436.1:0-1771 GCA_964355025.1 uncultured Gemmatimonas sp.
CGGGAGCGATCACGTTGAGGATCATCCGGATGGTCGTCGTCTTGCCGGCGCCGTTGGGGCCGAGAAGGCCGTATACGGCACCGCGAGGGACGGCCAGCGAAAGCTCGCTGACCGCCAGGTGGTCGGCGAACCGCTTGGAGATGCCCCGGATTTCGAGGGCGAGATCAGCCATGAGGAAGTGGTTGGTGGAGCCGCTAATATAGGGGAGTGGCCGCGAACCGGGGGGAAGGGGTTGAGGCACAGGAGTCATTGAGTGACACTACGCGAGTGACAATGCACCGGATTCTCCTCGTGGCGGCCGTGCTGGCCACCGCCTGCGGCGGCTCGCGCGACGCACCGTCCGCAGCGCGCGTGCTGGTGGTCTTCAACGCCGGGTCGCTGGCGCGGCCGCTGAAGGCCGCGCTCGACTCGTTTGCCGTGCGCGAGGGCGTCGAGGTGCAGCAGGAGAGCGCGGGGTCGCTGGAGACGGCGCGCAAGCTCACGGAACTGGGCAAGGTGCCCGACATCATTGCACTGGCCGACGAAGAGGTCTTTCCCCTGCTGCTGCTGCCGGCGCACGTGTCGTGGTATGCGAGATTTGCGCACAACCGCATGGTGCTGGCGTACCTGCCGCGCTCCCACTTTGCCGCCGACATCACGCCCGGCAACTGGTGGAGCGTGCTGCAGCGCCCGGGCGTCGAGACGGGACGCTCTGACCCGCAGCGCGACCCGAACGGCTACCGCACGCTGCTGGTATGGCAGCTCGCCGAGCGGCACTACGCCCAGCCCGGCCTGGCGGCGCGGCTGCTGGCGGCCGTGCCGGCCCGCAACGTGCGGGCCAGCGAAGCGGATCTCGTGGGCCTGCTGCAGGCCGGTGAACTCGACTACATCTGGTCGTACGAGTCGATGGCCAGGGCACAGGGGCTGGAGTATGTGCGGCTCCCCGACGCCATCGACCTCTCGTCACCGGCCGATTCGGCGTTCTACGCCACCTCCAGCGTGAGGGTGCGGGGCAGGGGCGCCGATTCGGTGACCTTCCATGGTCGTCCCATCGTCTATGCATACTCGATTCCATCGGGAGCGCCACACCGCGCGATCGCTGAACGCTTTGCCCTGTGGCTGGCATCGGCGGACGGACGGCGCGTGATGCGCGCCGAGGGGCTTGCCGCGCTCGACACGGTGAGTGTGGTGGGAACCGGCGCTCCAGCGGGTCTCGGCAAGTGACGTCCATTCCGGTCTCCGCGCCCGCGCGAGGTCCGCAGCGCATCATCGCCGTGGTGGCTGCGGTGGCCAGCTCGCTGATGCTGCTCTTTCTCGCGGTGCCCATTGCCAAGCTCATCGGCGCTGGCGGCGCGGACGGTGCGCGCCGGCTTTTCAGTGACGCGGAACTGCGGCAGGCGCTGGGGCTCACGGCGCTGACGGCGACCACCGCCACGCTGCTTGGCGTGCTGGGCGGCACACCACTGGCGTGGGTGCTGGCGCGCCGCGAGTTCCGCGGGCGCGCCGTGCTGGCCGCGGTGCTCGACCTGCCGCTGCTCATCCCGCATCCCGTGGCCGGCATCGCCCTGCTGCTGCTGCTGGGGCGGGAGTCGGCGCTGGGCGGCGGGCTGCTGGCGATTGGATTGCGTGTCGTCGGCACGCCGCTTGGCATCATTGCCGCCATGCTCTTCGTGGCCTCTCCGTTGTACATCAGCGGTGCGCGCGAGGCGTTTGCCCGCGTCGAGCCCCGCTTTGAGGCCGTGGCGCGCACGCTGGGCGATTCGCCGTTGCGCGCATTCCTGCGTGTCACGCG
>CAYHCW010000436.1:1781-2973 GCA_964355025.1 uncultured Gemmatimonas sp.
GGTCACGCTGCCCTTGTCGCGCCGGGGGCGCATCGCCTCGGCGGTCGTGATGTGGGCGCGCGCCGTCAGCGAGTTCGGCGCCATCGTGGTGCTGACGTACAACCCCAAGGTCGCGAGCGTGCTCAGCTACGACCGCTTCACCAGCTTTGGCCTGCGCGAGGCGCTGCCCGTGGCGGCGGTGCTGGCCGTGCTGGCGCTCATTCCGCTGATCGCCCTGCGCACGTTGCGCGGCGCGGACGATGGAGCGCGGTCATGATTGACTGCCGGGCGCTGTCCGCTCGCCACGGGAGTTTCCGGCTCGCCGATGTGTCGTTCGTCGTGCCTGCCGGGCAGTACGGCGTGGTCATCGGACCCGCCGGGTCGGGAAAGACGACACTCCTCGAGACGATTGCCGGCATTGTGCCGATGACGTCGGGTGCGCTCTGGCTGCACGGGCACGATGTGTCAGCGCTCGTGCCCGAATCGCGCGGCATCGGGCTGGTGTACCAGCATGCCTTCCTGTTTCCACACCTCAGCGTTGCCCAGAACATCGCGTACGGCGCGACGTCGGCGGCGGACGCGGAACTGGTGGCGCGCCGGTTTGGCGCCGATGCACTGGCCGGGCGCCCCGTGCGCTCGCTGTCGGGCGGTGAGCGGCAGCTGGTCGCGCTCGCCCGTGCGTTTGCCCGGCGCCCGTCGACGGTGCTGCTCGATGAGCCGTTCAGCGCGCTCGACCCGCGGCGACGCACCGTCGTGCGCCGCGAGGTGCGCGCACTGCACCGCGAATGGGGGCTCACCACGCTGCAGGTGACGCACGACTTCACCGAGGCGGGACTGCTTGGCGATGTGGCCGTCCTGCTGGATGGCGGCCGCGCGCTGCAGTCGGGTACGCCGGAGGACGTCTTTCGCCGCCCCGCGTCGCCGTACATCGCCGAATTCCTTGGCGCCGAAAACGTACTCGCCGGCACCGCGCGCGTGCTCGACGAGCGCGCGCCCGACTGGCTGGAGGGAGATCCCGCGCCGCTTTCGTACGGGTATCGGGCCATGGAGTTTTCCTCCGGCCCCCTGACCCTCTACGTCGTCGGCGACTTTCCTGTCGGTGCGGGCTACGCCGTGATCCGCGCCGAGGAGATCGTGCTGTCACTGGTGCAGCCGGACGGTTCGGCGCGCAACCGGTTCCGCGGCGTGGTGTCGGAACTGGCCACGCTGGGCG
>CAYHCW010000437.1:0-2971 GCA_964355025.1 uncultured Gemmatimonas sp.
TGCACGGGCGCGCGATCTCCGACCAGGCGCACCATCAGTTCAACCTCGCACTGCGCGGGCACGATGTTCGCTTCGGTGCCGCCCTTGATCAGCCCGACGTTGATGGTGGTCGCGCCGAGCACCGCATCAACCGGCAGCGCGAGCGCAGCCAGTCCCGGCAGCAGTTCGCACATCGGAAGGATGGCCGAGGTGCCGAGTTCGGGATACGCCGAGTGCGCCTCGCGGCCTCTCGTGCGCGCCGTCACGCGCCACGCGCCCTTGCAGCCGATGGCCAAGCGGCTTTCGGTCGGCTCGCCGTTCACCAGGAAGCGTGACGTGGCGTCGAGCTGATTGGCCGCGCGCGCGCCGTCAGAGCCGCGTTCTTCGCCCACCACGAACAGCAGGTCCACGCGCTCCTCGCCGGCTTCGGCCAGCTGGTCGGCGGCCACGAGCATTGCCGCGGCAATCCCCTTGGCGTCGCAGCTGCCGCGGCCGTACAGGCGTGTGCCATCGAGGCGTGGCGGGACGTACGGCGGCACGGTGTCGAGGTGCGTGGAGAGCGTCACGCCGCCCCCGAGGCGCGAGGCCCAGACGTTGCTGCGGCCGGCGCTGACTTCCTGGAGCGTCACGTTCCAGCCGCGGGCAATCAGCCAGCGGGACACGAACTCCACGGCCCGGCCCTCATCGCGCGTGGACGACGGAATGGCGAGCAGTTCGGCGGCGAGCGAGACGACGTCTGGCATGGTAGGAGAAATGTAAGTTCGCGCGTGACCCGCTGTAATGGGACGGCCGGTGCTACGTTTGAAGATCGGGAGCTGATCATCGGGAGACCCACACGAATGCGCAGGCACATCACGATCGTCGGTGCCGTGGTCCTTGGTGCGCAGGCGCTGGGGGCGCAGGGTCAGGCCAACCGGTTCGCTCCGGGAGCCCACGTTGGCGTACAGCTGTTCGACCGCGGGACGGCGCTCCAGAACTCGCCGTTCGTGGGATTCGACGCCACCCATAGTGTGCCGTGGAACCCGCTGGCGAGCCTGGTCAGGGGTTCGTCGATCGGCGTCAGCCTGAGGCTCGAGCTCTCGCGCCCCGCGACGCGGGGCGACCAGTTCGCCGCGGTCGCCGTTGACCTCGGCGACACGACGTTCCTGTACGCCGTGACGCAGCGCGTCACGCTGCTGCAGGGCGGCGTTGAGGCGGTGGTCGGCGCGCCGATGGGTCCGCTGCGCGTGTACGGTTTTGTCGGCACGGGCGTCTACTCGATCGTCCCCGACTCGCGCACGGTGAAGACGAACGGGAGCTTCACGCACCCGATGGCCAGCTTCGGGGGCGGGCTGAGCTACCCGATAAGCGCGCAGACCATCCTGCGCGCGCAGCTCCGCGCCGTGACCCTCACGAAGTTTGACCGCGAGCGTTTGGACGCCGGCACGGCGTTCAATCACGACTCACGCTTCAGGGACGCGCTGCCGGCGGCCGACGCCACCTCGGGACACCCGACCAACGTGCAACTCTCCATCGCCGTGCAGTACCGTCGGCGAGGACGGTGAAATGCGCCGAGCGCACACGACCCTGCTGACCGCCGCACTCGCCGCACTCGCCGCGCTCGTGCTGGCTGGCTGCCAGGCCGATCCCATGCCCGGGCCGTCGATGCGCATTGGCGAGCCGGTGCTCGACATGGCGCTCGGGCCGTCGGCCAATGCGGCATTCCCGGCGTTTTCCGGCCAGCGCATCACGGAGGCCGCGGCTCGCGACACCATCGAGTTCACGGTGGACGCGCTGCCGCCCACCGGCGCCGGCACCACGTACGTGATCATGCTCGTGGACACCGCCACGGGCCGGGCGGCGGCCGTGACGTCACGGCTCATCCGCAGCGTGCGCAGTCGTCGCCCGGTGAATCGCGACTCGTCGGTGACGACCACCATCGTCGATACCTCGAGTGCGGCGCAGTTCAGCGTCGGTGATACCGCGACCACGATGGCCATCAGGATCGCGAACCCCACCATCCCCTCGTACACGCACGTGGTGCTTCGCACGTCGGGCGAGGGCTCGACACCGATCGGCATCGGCGCGTCGCGCACCGGCTTCCTGTCGTTCCGGTTCCACGCCGGCGGCACGTACGCCGTCGGCAACAGCATGTTCGGGTCGTTCGCCAGCGCCAGCGCCGATCGCCTTCCGTTCGTGGTCGCAGCGCAGGTCACCGGCGCCTCGTTCTGGGGCGACAAGGTGCGCATCAGCCTCCGCAACCTCACACGACCGCCGGCCGGATTTCGTTATGCCGCGTGGATGGTGGATGAGCGCACGGGAGTCGCCACGCGCCTCGGCGGCCTGCTGGCGCCGGTGCCCGACTACAAGCGACTGGACGACGCCGACCTCGGCTTCGGCGAGTGGTACACGAGCAGCGGCATCACGGAGGCGCAGGTGCGCAGCGACCTGAAGGCGCTGGGCATCGTGCCGCAGGACTACACGTTCCTTGCGCTGGTGCTCGAGCCGTACGGCGGCTCGGCGCCGCCGACGCGCCCAGGCACGTCGTATGTGCTGTCGGCGGCGGTGCCGGCGTCGGTCAAGGCGCGTGCGGGGTCACCCGCACCGTAACGGTCACGTCCGGACCTCGCGGACGGGAACGGATTTCTGGTTTCCATGAGACGCCCGGCGAGCATTAAGCTCGCCGGCAGTTGTAGTTGCGTCTCCAATGCCGGGGCCGGGAATCGAACCCGGATGGGATTGCGCCCAAGGGATTTTAAGTCCCTCGCGTCTAGCCAGTTTCGCCACCCCGGCGGCGTTCAGAATCGGAACGCGGATTCCGGAACGGGAATCCGAAATCAGAACTCGAAACGGAATGTGGAATAATGGCAGGAATGACCGAGGGGCGGTAAGCCTCTCGGCCCCCCGCCCCTCTGTCGTATTCTGTAGTTCTCTGTCGTTCTCTGTCGTACTCTCGCTGAAAGCGGGAAACGGGACTCGAACCCGCGACCCCAACCTTGGCAAGGTTGTGCTC
>CAYHCW010000438.1:0-2970 GCA_964355025.1 uncultured Gemmatimonas sp.
CATGCCATCCAGCTCGGCGGCGCGGCGCGCCATCGCGAGCAGTGGAATGCCTCGTTCGCGCGCCGCATCGGCCAGGAGGTCCACGGTGGAATCGCCGATGCCGCGCTTGGGCACCGTGATGGCGCGACGGAAGGCCTCGTCGTCCGACGGATTGGCCGCGAGGCGCAGCCACGCCAGAAGGTCGCGCACCTCGCGACGGTCGTAGAAGCGGACGGCGCCGATGAGTCGATACGGGATGCTGCGCCGGCGCAGCGACTCTTCGAGTGCCCTGCTCTGCGCGTTGGTGCGATACAGGATGGCCATCTCTTTTGGCCGCTCGCGCAGGGTCATGCGCCGCTTCTCGATCTCCTCGGCGATGGCGTCGGCTTCGTCGCGATCATCGAGCGCCTTGAGCACCGTCACCGGTTCGCCGGCCGCGCGGGTGGCCCGCAGCGTCTTGCCGCGGCGCGCGGCGTTCTGCGCGATGACGACGTTGGCGAGCGCCAGGATCTGGGGCGTGGAGCGGTAGTTCTCCTCGAGGCGCACGACACGGGCGCCGGGGTAGTCGCGCTCGAAATCGAGAATGTTGCGCACGTCGGCGCCGCGCCAGCCGTAGATGGACTGGTCGTCATCGCCAACCACCGCGACGTTGCCGGTGGGGCCGGCGATGAGGCGCACGAACTCGTACTGCGCGTGATTGGTGTCCTGGTACTCGTCGACCAGCAGGTGCTCGAAGCGGCCGGCGTAGTGCGCGCGGATGTCATCGTGCTCGAGCAGGATGCGCACGGGCAGCACCAGCAGGTCGTCGAACGAGACGGCGTTGGCGCCCCGCAGGGCCGGCTCCAGGGCCGTGTAGACCAGCGCGACGGCCCGGGCCAGCGGCGTGAGGGCGAGGCGCGCGTACTCGTCGGGCGCGACCAGCGCGTTCTTGGCATCACCAATGGCGGCGGCCACGGCCTTGGGCGCGAACTCCTTGGGCGAGACCTTGGCGCGCTCCATCAGGCGCTTGACGACGGTGAGCGTGTCGTCCTCGTCGTAGATGGTATACGACGACGTGCGGCCCACCTTGTCGGCGTGCAGGCGCAGCAGGCGCGCGCCGATGCCGTGAAACGTGCCGATCCACATCCCGCGCGGCTCGGCGCCCAGCAACCGGGCGATGCGCTCGCGCATCTCGCCGGCCGCCTTGTTGGTGAACGTGACCGCCAGCACGCGGTGCGGACTGACGCCGAGTTCCTCGACGATGCGGGCCACGCGCGTGGTGAGCACGCGCGTCTTACCCGACCCGGCTCCGGCGAGCACCAGCAACGGCCCGGTGCCGTGTTCCACGGCGGCGCGCTGCGCGGTGTTGAGTGCTACTTCATCGATGGGGGCGAACGACGTCATCCAGGCAAGATAACGTCGAACACCGCGCCCCCATCCGACGGCACGAGCACCAGCCGCCCGTCGTGCGACTCCTCGACAATGCGGCGCGCCAGCGGGAGCCCGATGCCCCAGCCGCGCTCCTTCGTGGTGAAGCCCGCGGCGAAGATGCGCCGGCGCAGCTTGGCGGGAATGCCCGGCCCGTCATCGGCGACCCGCACCCTCGCGCCGCCGCCGGCGGCCCGCTCGACCCGCACCGTGATGGTGCCGCCGCGGCCAACGAGCGCGTCGACGGCATTCTTGATCAGCGACTCCACTGCCCACTCGACGAGCACGCGATCGGCCGGCACGGTGAGCGGTCCGTCACCGCGAGAGAACGACACCACGATGGTGTTGGCGAGGGTGGGCACACGGGCGCGGAAGTAGTTCACCACGCCCTCCACGGCGTCGCCGATGTCGAGCGGCACGAGCTTGGGAGGGCGACCGATGCGCTCGAAGCGGTGCGCGACGCGTTCGAGGCGTTCGACGTCGCCTTCCATGTGGCGTCGCGCGGACGCGTCGGCGGACGACGGATCGCGCTCGCGCTCGGCCATGAGCTCGAGCCATCCATGCAACGAAGAAAGCGGCGTACCCAACTGATGCGCCGCCTCGCGGGCCATGCCCGCCCACACCCTCTCGCGTTCGGCCCGCGCCCGCACACCGAGCACCATCACGCCGACAATGATGAGCATCGCGAGCATGGCAACCTGCAACTGCGGGATGATCCGCAGACCGCGCACGACCGGTGTGTTGCCGAAGTGTATCAGTCCGCCGTCTGGCTGCCTGACCGGCTGGTTCACCCGGTCGAGGCTCCGCACGACCTCCAGGAGTCGTGGGTCGTTGGGATTGGCCACACCGTAGCCGTAGTCCCGAAGGTTGGCAAATGCCGTGGGGCGCCCCTGCACGTCGGTGAGGATGACGGGCACGCCAAGCTCGCGGATCTCGCGCGCGAGGTCGAACAGCGCCGCGGTGCCGGCGGTGCCCGACGTGTCCGGGTCCACCAGCGCGCCATACACCCGCGCGAACATGCGGCCGTTACGCTCGGCCTCGCCGCGCAGCTCCGTCACCACGCGCTGCGCGTACCAGAGGTAGGACCCCAGCAGCAGCAGCAGGCCGAGCGTGACGAGAACGACCGGCCAGCGGCGGCGCATCGGCTACCGCAGCACGTCGAGCCCGACGTACGGGCGCAGCGCCTCGGGCACGCGCACCGACCCGTCCGCCTGCTGATAATGCTCGAGGATGGCCGCGAAGACGCGCGGAAAGGCGAGCCCCGAGCCGTTGAGCGTGTAGACGAACTGCGGCTTTTCGCCCTGGGCGGCGCGAAACCGGATGTTCGCGCGTCGCGCCTGATAGTCGGTGAACAGCGAACACGACGACACCTCGAGCCACTTGCCGACGCCGGGGGCGAAGACCTCGAGGTCATAGGTCATCGCACTGCTGAAACCGGTGTCGCCGGCGGCGAGCAGGAGCACGCGATACGGCAATCCCAGCTTCTGCAGCACGATCTCGGCGTGACCGGTAAGCAGCTCCAGCTGCGCCGCGCCGTCTTCGGGCGCGCAATAGCGCACCAGTTCCACCTTGTCGAACTGGTGC
>CAYHCW010000439.1:0-2966 GCA_964355025.1 uncultured Gemmatimonas sp.
ATGTCCACCCGGTTCTTCTACAAGCTCTCCAACGGCATGCGCATCACCGTGCGCCCGGCGTTCATTCCCGAGCAGTCGGTGCCGGACGAGCGGCAGTTCGCCTTTGCCTACAGGGTGCGCATCGAGAACGTGGGCACGCGGCCGGCGCAGTTGCTCGCGCGCCGCTGGAACATCCACGACGATTGCGGCGAGGACACCGAGGTGATGGGCGAGGGCGTGGTCGGGGAGCAGCCGCTGATCGTCCCCGGCGGGGTGCACGAGTACCAGAGTTTCTGCGTGCTGAAGAGCCGCACCGGGTTCATGGAAGGCCAGTACTTCTTTCAGGCCGACGACGACCGGTTTGCCTGCGACATTCCGCGCTTCACGCTGGCCGCCGACGAGTGGCTGGGGTCCTCGTCCTGACCGGGCCGGCCGCTGCCGGGCGCTCCCTCTAACGGCCGAGCGCGGCGGTTCGTAAACTGAAACCATGATTGAGTCCGTCGGACGGGGTGCGCGCGAGTCGCTCGAGGGACTCGGCTCAGCCGGGCGCATCTCGGTGGAAGCGGTGCGCGCGCTGCGTGACGTGCGCACCTGGGGGCCGCTGCTCACCGACCAGATGCGCAAGGTGGGCGTGGGCTCGCTGCCTATCGGCATCCTCATCGCCGCCTTCATGGGCATCGTGCTCGCCCTGCTCGCCAGCTACAGCTTCACCAATTCGGTGCCGCGATACCTCGTGGGCACGCTGGTGCAGAAGACCATCATGATGGAACTGGCTCCGGTGCTGACCGGGCTGGCGCTGGCCGGGCGCGTGGGGGCCAGCATCGCGGCCGAGATCGGCACCATGCGGGTCACCGAACAGGTGGACGCGCTCGAGACGCTGGCGTACGACCCCGTCGCGTATCTGGTGGTGCCGCGCATGCTGGCGGGACTGGTGATGTTTCCGGTGGTGGTGGGCGTGGCCATGATGATCGGACTCCTCGCCGGCTGGTGGGCGTCCATGGGGCTGCTCGACATGTCGTCGGTGCAGTTCGTCAAGGGCGCGCGGATGTTCTTCGACACGTTCGACGTGCGGTACGGGCTCGTGAAGGCGGCGAGCTTCGGCGTGGCCGTCACGGCGGTGGGATGCGCCTGCGGATTGCAGGCGCGTGGCGGGTCCGAGGGCGTGGGCGCGGCGGCCACCAAGGCCGTCGTCACCTCGGCGGTGCTCATTCTCGTTCTCGACGCCTTCTGGGCCGTCGTCTGGCTGTTGGGGAGGGCCACATGAAGAAACGTTCCAACGACTTCCTGCTCGGTGCGGTGATCCTGGGCGCGATTG
This sequence comes from uncultured Gemmatimonas sp., assembly GCA_964355025.1. Taxonomy (GTDB): domain Bacteria; phylum Gemmatimonadota; class Gemmatimonadetes; order Gemmatimonadales; family Gemmatimonadaceae; genus PNKL01. The sequence goes on from CAYHCW010000439.1 coordinate 1,295, forward strand.
CACTCATCATCGCCGTGTCGCTGTTCCTGCGCGAAAGCGACATCGGCACCAAGCGGCATCGCATCACCGCGCGGTTTCGCGATGTCGGACAGGTGCAGGTGGGCAATGCGGTGGTGATCCGCGGCGTCAGGGCGGGGAAGGTGGAGGTCATCGAACTGGCCGAAGCGGGCTGGGTGCACGTGCTCATCTCCCTCAGCGAGGACGTGGCGCTGCCACCCAACCCCGTGCTGTTGCTCGGTGCGTCGTCGCTGTTCGGCGAATGGCAGGCGACCGTCACCGGGCGGCAGTCGGTACCGGCGAGCAAGGAGGTGTACGCCCAGCTGGCCGACGCGTCGGGTGACAAGAACGGCGCGCTGCCCGGCGCGGTGCTGCCGGACATTGCCCAGCTCACGTCGGTGGCCGGCGGCATTGCGGGCGACATCGCGTCGGCGGCCAAGAGTTTCCAGCTGGCGTTCAACGACAGCGCGGCGCGCGAGCTGCGCGAGTCCATCCACAGCGTCAACGCCATGTCGGGCGACCTGGCGCGCACCGCGCGCGTGCAGTCGAAGAACCTCGATACCATCGGGGTGAACGTGCGGGCTGGTGCGGCGGCGCTCGCCCGGGCCTCCGACGCCTTCCTGCATAGCGTCTCGCGGCTCGACTCGGCGACCTCCGGCGGGGAGATCCAGAAGATTGTGCGGGAGAGCGCCGTGGCGGCGGCCCAGGTGCGTGAGGCCAGCGAGCGCCTCAACCAGATCAGCAAGTCCTTCGAGAAGACCGAGGGCAGCCTGCGCAGCGTGATGTTGCGGGCCGACTCGGTGCTGAGCAAGGTCGACAAGGGGCGCGGGACGCTGGGCCTGATGGTGAACGACCCCGGGCTCTACCGGCACACCGATTCCGTGATGGTCGACCTCCGGGCACTCATCGCCGACATCAAGAAGAACCCGAGGCGCTACATCAGGCTCACGATCTTCTAGTGCCGGGATCCGGCATGCGCTGCGTCATCTGCCGCAACAGCCAGGCCGCAAACAGAACCGACGCCACCAGTACGACAAACCCCACGAACCGGTCTGCGCGCGCGACCGTCAGGTCGCTGCTGAGCATTCCTGCCTTGCCCAGCAGGTAGTTCCAGTCGTGCTCGCCGCCGTCGGGCGAAAAGCTCACCAGGTCGAGCTCAAGCGCGCGCGCATCGGCGATGTACGGCGCCAGGTCGGCGAAACTCGAGGCCAGCCACAAGCCGCACGCGGCCACGCCAAACCAGTCGCGGTAGTGCCGCATGATCGCCGCCGCGCCAATCGGCACCAGCAGCTGCATCAGGGAGCCGCCGGCGATGGCCAACCACTCGCCGCCGATCGTCGCGAAGAACAGGTGGCCAAACTCGTGCGCGCCAAAGGTGATACCGCGAAACACGTGAAACGCCTCCGTGTCGCGGAACGGGATGCTCGCCTGCCAGGCCAGCACGAGCAGCACGACGGCGCGCCAGTGCCAGCCGCGCCCGGCGCACCAGCCGCGGGCATCGTCGCGCCAGTTGGACGGTGCCTCCAGTTCGTCGCGTTCCATGGCCAGCAAAGCTGACGTTCTGACGGCTCGTTCGCCATACTATAGGGGTACTGACTACTGGGTCGTGCCCCTGGAGGGTGTCTGGGCCTGATGCGGCGCTGGCTGGCGATGGGACTTCTGACGGTGGTGGCCT
>CAYHCW010000440.1:0-2966 GCA_964355025.1 uncultured Gemmatimonas sp.
CGCGCGTTGCGCGGGGAATCAGCGCCCATCGTATTCGACATAGTTGTTTTCCGTTTCCCACAGCCGGAGGCGCGACAGCGTGCGCGGCCGGATGGCCGGCTCGAGGACGCGCCAGAACATCAGGATAATGTTCTCGGAGGTCGGATTGGTTCCCGCCATGGCGGGGACGTCGACGCTGAAGTTGCGGTGGTCGACGTGGTCGAGGAGGTCGCGCTCGACGATCTGCTTCAGCAGGCCGAGGTCGACGACGTAGCCGGTGACCGGGTCGGGTTCGCCCGTGACGGAGACTTCGAGGACGTAGTTGTGCCCATGCCAGTTGGCGTTGTTGCACTTGCCGAAGAGGCGCGCGTTCTCGTCGTCGCTGAGGGCCGGGTTATGGACCCGGTGGGCGGCGTTGAAGGTGAGGCGGCGGGTGACGGTGAGGAGGGGCATGGGGGAAAGATAGCGCGGTTGGACCTTCTTGCATTCCCGCATCCGCCGAGCGTACGCCAGGATCTTGTCCGCGGACGTGGCACCGACCGCCACCGTCCGCAACCGTCCGCAACCGTCCGCCACCACCCGCACCGAAACGGTAACGCTCGCCCGGAAGCCCGCGCACACCGTAGGGCATGATTCCCACTTGCCTACTCTTTCCCGCCGAGCGTACCGTATGGGCATGGCAATCGCGACCGAGTCGAGATACTGGCTGCCCGACGACCTCGATACCCTGCCGGAGGACGGTAACCGGTACGAGTGCATCGACGGGGTGCTGCTGGTGACGCCGTCGCCCAATGGGCCGCACCAGTCGGTGGTGATTCCGCTGGGATCGCTGCTGCACCTCTACGTCCGCAGCGCCGGCATAGGCCGTGTGGTATCGGCCCACGCCGACGTGACGTTCGAGAACCGCCATCTTCTGGTACCGGATCTCTTCGTGGTGGGATCGACCGCACCACTGCAGCAGCGTACCGCGATGGATGCGCTGCTCTTGGTGATCGAGATCCTGTCGCCCTCCACGGCGCGGCGCGACCGGATCGTCAAGCGCGCCCTGTATCAGCGGGCCGGCATCGCGGAATTCTGGCTCGTCGACACGGACGCCCGAACCATCGAGCGTTGGCGCCCCGAGGACGAACGCCCGGAGATATTGTGTGAGGCGCTTCGATGGGAGCCACCGGGTGCCTCGACTCCCCTCGACCTCGACCTGCCCGCACTGTTCGACGAGTCCCTCGGGCCACTGTGACCCCCACGCACAACGCCCCGCTCACCAAGGTGAACGGGGCGCTGTGCACAGGAGGAACGAAGCGGGGTGTTTTAAAGCCCTGTCGAAGGTTGAGCCCCTCACCCGGCCTTTCGCCTTCCCCGCGTCGGGGCATGACGTCAACCAGGATGTCGGAAACCACTCGGAGGACTGTTGGCTTAAAAGTGAGACCGCTTCGCCCCAGATGCCGTATACAGTAGCATCGGCGCGGGGGGAAGGAAAGATGAGGAAAGGAAGCTCTGGGCTGTACGCTGTACGTTCTACGCCGTCCGTTCTCGTACGGCCGACGGCTTACGGCTTACGGCTTACGTCGTACAGCGTACGGCGTACAGCGTACAGGTTCTTTTCCCAACCGCGACCATCGGCTACTATTATAACCATGCTCTACACCGTGTCTGCCGTCGCATTGCTGCTGCTCTGGGCCGCCGGCACCTTCCTGTTCGACGCACCCGGCTGGATCCATCTCCTGCTGACGGGCGGCATCGCGCTCTGGGTGTACGGCGTCGTGTCGCCCACGGAACCGGCCAAGAAGCACTGACGGTCGGCGCGCGTGCACGCGCGCCGCGCTCAGATCTCCCAGTTCGAAAACACCACGCCACGCGCGGGTACGTGCTCCTCGCAGCCGGCGAGCGTCATGCGCAGGTCGGTCCAGCGCACGCGCGCGCCACTCGCCGCAAGGTGCCGGAACGTCTCGGGATAGTCGCCCTGCGCGCGCAGCGCGGCCCGCGGCGTCCCCGCGATGCGCGCGTAGCCGCCAATGGCGGTGAGCAGTGCATTGAACTCCGCCGCGTCGTCCACCGCCAGCTTCAGCACGCGCAGTTCGTCGCGCTGCCGCCCCTCGATGAGCGGGGCGGCGTGGCAGAGCGCAAAGCCGGTGACGCCGTCGTTGCCCTGCAACAGCACGGTGTCGCCAATGCCGAGTGCGCGCGTCAGCAGCATCTCGCGCGTAAAGTCCACCCCGGGCTGCAGCCGCTGCACCAGCGCGGCGCACGAGCGCACCGCCGCTTCGGCGTCGGCAACTCCGAGTTGCGACAGCAGCACGCAGCGCGCGCGACGCGCTTCCACGGTGAACGTGACCGTCAGCCGCGAGGGCACGAAGCCCAGCCGTCCATAGAAGCCGATGTTGTCGAGCGTGCGCGGCATCGTCTCGAGCCCGATGACCGTGCAGCCGCGCTGCCGCAGGAACTCGATGCCGCGACTCACGACCTCCTTGCCCAGCCCGCTCCCCTGCAGGTCGGGACGCACGGCGAGCGGGCCCATCCACCCTTCGGTGCCCGACTGGTGCGCAACGTTGAAGGCCAGCATCTCGCCGCGCTCGTCCACCCAGCAGGTGGCGCCGTCGCCCGCACCGTCGATGGCGTAACGCCAGATGGCCGGGTTCAGCGGCGGCACGCGCACACCAACCATGCCATCGCGCCGGTACCGGTCGGAGAATGCGTCGGCAAACACGAGGTTGAGCGGCCCGATGTCGGACGTCGTCAGCCTCCGCGCCGTGACGCCTCGCGGGCGCAAGTCGCTGGCCGCCGTCATCCGGCCGCTGCCGACGATGCGGCCAGCACCTCGTCCAGTGCGCGCGCACCACCCTCGTCGCCGCGCACCACGCGCGAGGCGCCGGACTTCTCATCGTTCGCCACGACGAACACCTGGTCCAGCCCGTCGCGCACGTCATCGATGTGCGTAATGACGATGACCTGGTCGAACCGGTCGCGCAGCGCGCGCAGCAGGCCGATGA
>CAYHCW010000441.1:0-2950 GCA_964355025.1 uncultured Gemmatimonas sp.
CGTGCGAATCTGGATCTCGAACAGCGTCCCGGTGGGGCCGAACACCGTGGTGTGCAGCGACTGGTAGCCGTTGGACTTGGGCTGGGCGATGTAGTCCTTGATGCGCTCCTGCAACGGCGTCCACGCCCCATGGATCACGCCGAGCGCGTGGTAGCACTCCGGCACGCTGTCGACGAGGACGCGGATGGCGTAGAGATCGTAGATGTCGTCATACGTCTTTTCGCGCCGCTCCATCTTCTTGTAGATCGACCACAGATGCTTGGGGCGCCCGCTCACTTCGTGCACCACCACCCCGCTTTCCTTGAGGCGGCGCATCAGCGGCGTGGCCATCTCCGCGATGAGCACTTCACGGTCGGCACGTTTCTGCAGGATCAGGCGCGCGAGGTTCCGGTACTCTTCGGGCTCGAGGAACTGGAACGCCAGGTCCTCGAGCTCGGCCTTCATCGCCGCGAGGCCGAAGCGGTGCGCCAGCGGGGCGTAGAGGTCGCGCGTCTCGAGCGCGATGCGCTGGCGCTTCTCCTCGGGCATGAAGTCGAGCGTCCGCATGTTGTGCAGCCGGTCGGCCAGCTTGATCAGGATGACGCGCGCGTCCTTGGCGATCGACAGCAGGAGCTTGCGGTAGTTCTCGACCTGCCGCTCCTCGCGTGATCCCGTCGGCAGGTGCCCGATCTTGGTGACGCCGTCGACGATCTGCGCCACCTCGCGCCCGAACTCGCGCTCGACGTCCTCCACCGTGACCGGCGTGTCCTCGATCACGTCGTGGATCAGCGCGCTGGCCACCGTCACGGTGTCGAGCTGCAGCTCGGCGAGGATCTTGGCGACCTCCACGCAGTGCGTCACGTACGGGTCGCCGTTGCGCCGCGTCTGCCCGGTATGCGCCTTCTCGCTGTACCGGTAGGCGCGCGACAGCAGGTCCGCGTCCAGGCGCTCCGGATGGGCGTCGACGCTGAGTTCCCAGCCCGGGATGATGTCGGTGAGGACGGGGGTGGTCACGGTGGTGGCAGGATGAGACACGAAACGGGGCCCCGCCCGGAGGCGGTTCCCCGTTGGCAAGACTCCTGCTCTCAAACTGGGCGGCGAGAGTGAAGAGTCAAGGGGGAGTTCGGAGTGCGGGGTGCCGGGGCTTGGTGCGGGGGAGTGAGTGGAGGATGGGGGACGAGTGCCGAGGCCCCCCGCCTCGCCCTCCGCACCTCACACGTCCCCCCGCACCAAACCCCCGCACCCCGCACCCCTCCCCCGTCTCACAGCAGCCCCATCTCCGCAAACGAGCTGTACCGCCCCCGCCCCACGATCACATGGTCGTGCACCGGGATGTCCAGCAACCGCCCCGCCGCCACGAGCTGATCGGTGACCGCACGGTCGTCGGGCGATGGCGTGGGGTCGCCGCTGGGATGGTTGTGCACGAGGATGATCGCCGCCGCCCGTTCGGCGATGGCCTCGCGGAAGACCTCGCGCGGGTGCACCAGCGACGAGTTGAGGATGCCGCGCGTGACGCAGACGTCGCGCGCCAGGCGGTGCTGGGCGTCGAGGATGGCCACGTGGAACTCCTCCACCGGCAGGTCCTCCAGCCGCGCCGCGAACGCCTGCCAGACATCGCGCGGCGCGCGCAGCGGCAGCGAGTCCTCGTGCGCCTCGCCCCCCAGCCGGCGCCCGAGTTCCAGTGCGGCGTGAATGGCCCCGGCGCGCGTGACCCCGAGCCCGGGAACCTCGGCGAGCGCCGCCAGGGGCAGGCCGCAAATGCGTCGCAGCGACCCGTCGCCACGGCTGAGGACATCGTGGGCGAGGGTCAGCGACGAACGGCCGCGCGAGCCGTTGCCGATGACGAGGGCGAGCAGTTCGGGCGCCGACAACGCCCGGGGCCCGAGCGCACGCAGCCGCTCGCGCGGACGGTCAGGCAATGAGAGGGCCGCCACGGGCAGCGCATGGGAAATGGACACGCCGCCACAGTGCACGCGGCACCGCGACGGCGCGTCACCCAATCATCGCGACGCGGCGCGAAACACCGCGCACGGCGCCGGACGCACCGCCGCAGCTACAGCGTCGCCCCGTGGCACTTCTTGAACTTCTTCCCCGACCCGCACGGGCAGGCATCGTTGCGCCCCACCGTGGACCAGTCGGTCAGTCCGCTGCCGCCAGCCGGAGCGGCCAGCGCGCCGCTGAGCGAGCGAGCCCGCCCCGCACCGAGGATCAGCGGGTCGGCCTTCACGACCTCTTCCTCCGATCCGGGCTCGCCCGGCCCGATGTCCAGCACCTCGTCGTCGGGCACCGCCTCGGACACCCCAAGGGCGTTGAACCTCCGTTTGGGCTCGGGCAGCGCCGGCGCCTGCGGCTGCTCATACACCAGCTGCACCCGCAGAAAACGCTCGGTGAACGTGTGATGAATGTCGCCCATGAGGTCGACGAACATCGTGTACGCTTCCTGCTTGTACTCGAGCAGCGGGTCCTTCTGCCCCCACGCGCGATAGCCGATGGAGTTGCGCAGCTGGTCGAGGTCGTACAGGTGGTCCTTCCACTTCTCGTCCAGCACGTTGAGCATCACCAGCGCCAGCACCTGCGACGCGTGGTCGCCCAGCTGGTCGAGCTTGGCGTGGAACGCCGCCGTCCCCGACACGCCGCCCAGTTCCCGCGCCTCCGCCAGTGTGTGCGGGCGGGTGCCGTCTGGTTCGAAACACGGCACCGTGAGCAGGTAGTGCATCAGCAGGTCCTGGCGCATCAGTTCCAGGTCCCAGTCGAGGGCACTGTCGAACGCGATGAGCATCATCTCGATGCGCTTGCCGACCGCCAGCTCCACCATCTTGATCGCTTCGCCCTTCAGTTCCTCGCCGCCGTCAAGCGCGAACGCGCGGAGGTTGTAGATCACCTCACGCTGCTGGTTCATGACGTCGTCGTAATCGAGCAGCCGCTTGCGGCTCTGGAAGTTCTGCAGTTCCACGCGCTTCTGGGCCTGTTC
>CAYHCW010000442.1:0-2930 GCA_964355025.1 uncultured Gemmatimonas sp.
ACGCCGGCGGCAAAGGACAGCCCGTCGGCGCGCCCCTGGTCGAGCGCGTGGGACGAGGTTTCCATCGCCACCGAGCGCACGCCGGCGTCTACCAGCACGCGGAGGACGCGCTGGAGTTCGATCGCACCCGGCGTCGTGAGCGCCGACCCGCCCGGCACCGTCTCGCCGGCGCTCCCCCGCAGCACGCCCAGCGTGCCAATGCTGGCGGCGCGCGCCGCCGGCTGGGTGGGCGGCGCATCGAGCAGGTGGCGCAGCATGCCGACGGTTGTCGTCTTGCCGTTCGTGCCCGTCACCCCCACCAGCGTGAGGTGCAACGCGGGATCCCCGTAGAAGGCGGCCGCAGCCAGTGCCGCCGCGCGGCGGCCGTTGCGCACCACCAATGCCGGCAGCGTCGTGGCGCCGGCATCTTCGACAATCGCCATCGCTGCGCCCGCCGCGGCGGCGGCGTCGAGGAAATCGTGTCCATCGCGCTGCGTACCGCGCACCGCCACGAACGCGCCACCCGGCACCACCGCCCGCGAGTCATCGGTAATGCCGGCCACGCGCTCCGGAAGCGCACCGCGTCGTTCCACCAGCAGGCTCTCGCGCGAGAGCGCGTCGGCGAGGTGCGTCACGCGCTCCGTGCGGCTCACGGCGTCACCATCACCGTCACGCGGCTGCCGGCGGCGGCCATCGACCCTGCGGCCGGCCACTGGCCACCGCTGCCCCGGGCGACGAGCACGCGAAAGCCGGCCCGATGCAGTACGCGGGCCGCCGCACGCGCCGACAGCCCCTGCACGGCGGGCACGGCACGCGCGCCGGCCACGACGCGCGCCGGGCGCGACGGATGCTCGAGCGAGATCTCGAACGGCACGCTGCCCGCGCTCTCGGTCACGACCGTCGCGACGACCGTTTCGGGCGCCGGATCGCCGGCCGGCGGCGCCGCCACCGCGCGCCGCGGCGCGCTGGCCAGGCCACGCCGATCGAGTGCCGCGTCGCGGGCCGCGATGGCGGCCTCGAGCACCGCCTTGGACACTGGGGCGGCGGCCTTTCCGCCGTAGATGGACTTCGTGGGATTGTCGAGCTTCACGAGGATGACGATCTGCGGCGCGTCGGCCGGAAACATGCCCACGAAGCTGGCCTTGTACGCGCCGTTCACGTAGTGCCCGTTGCGGGCCACCTTCGCCGTGCCGGTCTTGCCCGCCACATCGAACGTGGCCAGCGACGACCCCTCGGCGGTGCCGCCGTCCACCACGCTCTTGAGCAGGCCGCGCATCGCCTGCGCCACCTCGGGCGACATGAGCCGGCGCACCACGCGCCGCTCGTGGCGGAACTGCAATGCGCCATCGGCCGAGTGAATCTCCTTGATGAGCGCGGGTTGCAGCAGCTCGCCGCCGTTGGCGATGGCGGCGTAGGCCGCCGCCAGTTGCAGGGGCGTGACCATGATCTCGTAGCCCATGGCCAGCGAGGCCGGCGTCTGCGGCGTCCACGCCTTCGGCGGCGCGAGGCGCCCCGGCGATTCCGACGGGTAGGTGGTACCGGTGGGCGCGCCAAATCCCGCGTCGCGCAGCACTTCGTACTGCTCGCGCGGCGTCAGCCGCTGGGCGAACTGCACGATGCCGATGTTGCTCGAGTAGCGAATGACGTCGGCCAGCGTGAAGGACGGCGCCTTGTGGTCATCCTCGATGGTGCGGCCATTGAGCGTCCACTTGCCGCCGAAGGTGTTCACGACGTCGTCCACGCGTGCGCGCTGGCGTTGTAGCAGCGCGGCGGCGAGGAATGGCTTGAGCGTCGACCCCGGCTCATACGGCTCGGTGAGCGCGGTGGCCGCGGTGGCCCGCGGGTCGGCGCGGCGGCTCGACATCGCGCGGATCTCGCCCGATTGCGGGTCGAGGATGACGATATCACCTCCCTCGGCGCCCATCTTCGTCACGGCATCGCCGAGCGCGCGCTCGGCGATGTCCTGCAACCCGGCGTTGATGGTGAGCGTCACGCTGTGCCCCGGGCGCGCCGCCGTGCCGTCTTCCGACGGTGACGCGAAGCGGCGTCCCTTGCTGTCCTTCAGCAGCGCCGCGCGCCCCGCCTCGCCGCGCAGCAGCGCATCGAGCGCCAACTCCACGCCGTCCACCGCCACGCCGCCGTCGGCCGTGCGGCCAATGATGCGGCGCAGGCCCTCGGAGGGTGGCGCCACGCGGTTGAGCACCGGCTCGGGATGCACGCCGCGGGTGGCGGTGATCATTGCCACGTCGGTCGGGAGAAAGAGGCCGGGTAGCTCGACCCACTTCCGCGTCGTGTCCGACGCACGCAACACCCATTCGGCGGCAATGCCGGCGCGCGTCATCAGCTTGCGCAGCTGGTCGCGGTTCCTCACTTCGCGTGGGGCGATGCGCAGCCGCACCATCTCGCGACTCTCTACCAGCACGTCCCCGCCCGCGTCGCGAATGGCGCCCCGCGGCGCCGGCAGCGGCGACGCCGCCACCTGCTGGTCGCGGGCGCGGGCCGTCCAGCGCGCCCCGTCGAGCAGCTGCACCTTGGCCGCGCGTCCAATGACGGCGAGCGCGAAGATCGCGAGCGCGCCGTGGATGATGCGCGGACGGTCAGCGAACAGGGACACCGGGGGCGCGCTGGAGGGTGACCACGACGCTGTCGCTCGGCACGCGCATGTGCAGCCGTTCTTCGGCCACACGGCCGAGGCGTTCCATGCTGATGGCCGCGCGGATGTCGCCGTCGAGCCTGGCACGCTGCGCCGTGAGGGCCGACCGGCGGGTCGCGAGCTTCTCGATGGCGCGCGCGCGGGTCACGCCGAGGCTGCGGCGCCACACGACGCCCGTGGTGAGCAACACGAAGCCCGCGAGCGACGCGAAGACGATGGTGCGTCCCCTCACGGTCAGCCCTCCCGCCGGAACGCCCGCAGGTGCGCGCTGCGCGCGCGCACGTTGTGCGCCACCTCG
>CAYHCW010000443.1:0-2924 GCA_964355025.1 uncultured Gemmatimonas sp.
CGCGCACATTCCGCGACGCCGCGCAGCATCAGGCCGTTCCAGCTGGCAATGATCTTCTCGTCACGCGCCGGACGCACGCGTCGTGCGCGGGCGGCAAGCAGCGCGGCCTGCGCGCGCGTGACGAGCGCCTGAAACTCTGTGGGGTCATGACCGGCCGAGCGCGCAAACTCCTCGAGCGGCCGAGGTATCCAGGGGATGTTCCTTCCCTCGAAGTTCCCGCCGGCGGTCGCTCCCCAGAAGCTGGCGAGCACGGTCGCATCCTCGCCAAGCACCTCGCGCAGTTCGTCGAGCGACCAGACGTAGAACGTGCCCTCATGCCCCTCCGAGTCGGCGTCGAGCGATGCGTAGAACCCGCCATCGGGCGCGGTCATCTCCCGCTCCACCCAGGCCAGCGTGCGCTCGGCGGCTTCGCGGATGCGTTCGTCGCCCGTCGCCTGCCACAGGTGCGCCCCGAGGCGCACCAGCAGCGCGTTGTCGTACAGCATCTTCTCGAAGTGCGGCACCAGCCAGATGCCGTCCACCGTGTAGCGATGAAAGCCGCCACCGACCTGGTCAAACAGGCCGCCGCCCGCCATGCGGTTCCACGAATGGCGTACCACGTCCAGCAATGCGGCATCGCCCGTGCGACCCCACCGGCGCAGCAGGAAGTCGAGCGTCATGGTCGGCGGGAACTTCGGCGCGCCGCCGAATCCGCCGTTCACGCGGTCGTATTGAAACAACGCCTGGCGTTCGGCGCGCTCGAGCACCTGGATGTCCACCGGCGGGCCGGCGCGCGCCGGCTGGGCCGCCGGCTCGTAGATCTTGAGCAGCGACGTCGCACCCCGCAGCACATCGGCGCGCCGTGTCCGCCAGGCATCCGAGACGCTGGCGAGCACGCGCCGGAACGCCGGCATGCCGTGCCGGTCCTCGGGCGGGAAGTAGGTGCCGCCGTAAAACGCTTCCCCGCCCGGCGTCAGGAACATCGTCATCGGCCAGCCGCCCTGCCCGGTGAGGGCCTGCACGGCCTGCATATAGATGGCGTCCACGTCGGGGCGCTCCTCGCGGTCCACCTTCACGTTGACGAACAACTCATTCATCAGGCGCGCGGTGGCTTCGTCCTCGAACGACTCGTGCGCCATCACGTGGCACCAGTGACAGGCTGCATACCCGATGCTCAGCAGGATCGGCTTGTCCTCGGCGCGCGCGCGCGCGAAGGCCGCATCACCCCAGGGATGCCACTCCACGGGATTGCCCGCATGCTGCTGCAGGTAGGGCGAGGTTTCGAACGCGAGCAGGTTGGGCATGGGTCGATGGCGTCGGGGGCGACAAGGCGCGGCGAAGCGTAGATTCCCATAGTAACGAATTTGCTGCCCAACTCCTTCCCGATGCCTCGCGCCGACGTGACCACCGCCGCCCGACCTCCCGTGCCGACGTGGACAAGAGCCCTGCAGGTTCTGGCTGCCGGTACGGTGGTGCGCCTCGTGATGGCGGCGCTGGTGCCACTCACCAACGACGAGGCGTACTACTGGGAATGGAGCCATCGGCTCTCTGCCGGCTACTTTGACCACCCGCCGGCCATCGCCTGGCTCGTGGCGCTTGGCCCCGACACGGCGCTCGGCGTGCGGCTTGGTGCGGTCCTGGCCGGAATGTTCGCCGGCCTGGCCCTCCTGCGCACCGCCCGGCGGCTTGGCGGCGATGATGCGGCGTGGTGGGCCGCGCTCATCTTCACCTTCCTGCCGCTCGCGGCCGCCGGTTATGTGCTCGCCACACCCGACGCGCCGTTGTTCCTCGCGCTCGCGTGGACGCTGCACGCCGTGGTCGAGGCGCTTTCGGCGCCCGTGAAGTCCCGCGCGTCGCTGCAGTGGTGGGCCATTGCCGGCGTCGCCATTGGCGTGGCGATGCTGTCGAAATACACGGCGGTGCTCATCCCTGCCGCGATTGCGCTGTCGTGCGTGCTCTATGCGCCGTTGCGCCCTCGTCTTCGCGAACCGGGCCCGTGGGTCGCGGTGGCCGTCGCCTCGCTGGTGCTCGGCCCGAACCTCTGGTGGAATGCCACGCACGAGTGGATGTCGTTTGCGTTCCAGCTGGGGCACGGTCTCGGAGCGCCCAAACAGGCCGGCCTGGCCGCGGTGATGCAGCGCGAACTCAACCTCGTGGGCGGCCAGGCAGGGCTCGCGTCGCCCATCCTGTTCGTGCTGCTCGTGGGCGCCGTCTGGCGGGCCGTGCGCGCTCGAGGTGACGGCGTGGCGCAGCTGCTCGGCACCGTGAGCGTCTTCGTGCTGGTGTTCTTTGCGTGGAGCGCCACACGCAAGAACGTCGAGGCCAATTGGCCGGCTGCGGCCTGGCTTCCCGCCATGATCCTTCTTGCCGTCGAGGCCGCGCGTTCGAAGCGCACGGCCTGGCTGCGGCGCGGACTCTGGCTCGGCGGAGTGCTCGTCGTCGTGGTGTATGTCGATGCCACGACGCTGCTGGCGCCGCGCCTCGGGCTGCGACCCCGGCGCGACCCGGTCAGCCAGGCATTCGGCTGGGACGGCGTGGCGCGCGATGTCGCCCAGGCGGTGCGCGTTGCGCAAACGCCGCGTCGCGGTGACGGGTTTTCCGCGCACGTCTGGGTTGCGGCCGATCGCTATCAGGACGCGGCGCAACTCCGCTGGTCGCTCACGCAACGCGGCCTCGACACGCTCGGCGTCTTCTCGCTCAACATCGGCAGTCGCTCCAACCAGTACGATCTCTGGCCCCAGTTCCGCCAGCGTGCAGCGCACGGCGACGGCCTGGTGCTGGTGCTCGACGAGACCGCAGGCGCCGAGCCGAAGCAGATCGTCGCCCTCGCGCCGTTCTTTGCCCGCATTGATGAAGGCCCCCCGGTCGTTCGTTCCGCCCACGGCCTGTCGCTCAACCGCCAGCGCGCGTGGCTCCTGCGCGAGTGGCTGGGCGGCTGGCCCGGA
>CAYHCW010000444.1:0-1286 GCA_964355025.1 uncultured Gemmatimonas sp.
CCGCACCTCGCCGTACAGCTTCCAGGGACTGAGGGGCGAGGGGCTGGCGATGCTCGCCCGCGCGGGCGCGGAGGCCGGCCTCCCCGTCGTGACGGAAGTGATGGATCCGCGACAGCTCGCGCTCGTCGCGGAGCACGCAGACATGCTGCAGGTCGGCTCGCGCAACATGCAGAATTTTCCGCTGCTCGAGGAAGTGGGCCGCTGCCGCACCCCCGTCCTGCTCAAGCGCGGCATGAGCGCCACCATCGACGAATACCTGCACGCGGCGGAGTACATCCTGAAGGGCGGCAACGACCAGGTGGTGCTGTGCGAGCGCGGCATCCGCACCTTCGAGCCGTCGACGCGCAACACGATGGACCTCAATGCCGTGCCGATGCTGAAACGCCGCTCGCACCTGCCCGTGCTTGTCGATCCGAGTCATGGCACCGGCCTGTCCTGGATGGTGCCGCGCCTGGCCTGCGCCGCCATCGCGGCCGGAGCCGACGGGCTGCTGGTCGAGGTCCACAGCGACCCGCAGCACGCGCTGTGCGACGGCGAGCAGTCGCTCACGCCACAGGAGTTTCAGCAGATGATGCGCGAAGTCGCGGCCGTTGCGGTCGCCGTGGGCCGCGGGGAGCCGTGAGGCCATGAGCCCGGGTGCATCGCGCCGGGCGCGCGTGCTCACCGTCCTGCTGGGCGCGGCCTCGTGGCTGCTGCCCGCGTCGCTCGTTCCGGCGAGGCTCGGGGCACAGCCGGCGCGCGCGCGGGCCGCCGCGATGCGCGCCGCGCCGGGCCACCCGATTGACGAACTCGTCCGCGCACGGCTCGACCGCGCGGGGCTGCGCAGCGCGCCGCTCTCCAACGACGCCACGTTCCTGCGGCGCGTGTACCTCGACGCCATCGGCGTACTCCCCACCGCCGACGAGGCGCGCGCCTTCCTCGCCGACCCGGGCCGCGACAAGCGCACGCAGGTGATTGACCGCCTGCTCGAGCGCGACGCCTTCGCCGACTACTGGGCGATGAAGTGGAGCGACGTGCTGCGCGTCAAGTCGGAGTTCCCGATCAACCTGTGGCCGAACGCGGTGCAGGCATACCACCAGTGGATACGCGCGAGCCTCCGCAACAACCTGCCCTACGACCAGTTCGCCCGCACGCTGCTCACGGCGAGTGGCAGCAACTTCAGGGCGCCACCAGCGAACTTCTTGCGGGCCGTGCAGAGCCGTGAGCCCGCCGCGCTCGCCGCCGCCGCCGCCCTGACGTTCATGGGCACGCGCACCGACGGGTGGCCGCCTGAGCGGCTGGCGCAG
>CAYHCW010000444.1:1386-2915 GCA_964355025.1 uncultured Gemmatimonas sp.
AACCGGGTGTGGTCGTGGCTGATGGGGCGTGGCATCGTGCACGAGCCGGATGACCTGCGCGAGGACAACCCGCCTGGCAATCCGGAGCTACTCACCTTTCTCGAGCGCGACTTCGCCGGGTCCGGGTTCGACCTCAAACACCTCATCCGACTCATCCTGACTTCCGCGACGTACCAGGCCGCGGCGAGCGGCGGATCGGTCGGGGCGGAGGCGGACGCCGCGTTCGCCCACTACCTCATGCGTCCGCTCGACGCCGAAGTGCTCATCGACGCGATCGACGACATCACGGGCGCCAGCGAGCCCTACACGAGCGCCATCCCCGAACCATTCACCTTCACGCCGTTCGGCCAGCGCGCAGTCGCCCTCGCCGACGGAAGCATCACCAGCGCGTTCCTCGTCACATTCGGGCGGTCACGGCGCGACACCGGGCTCGAGTCGGAGCGCGACACCCGGCCGACCGCCGCGGAGCGACTCGCGCTGCTGAACTCGAACCAGATCCAGCGGAAGTTCGACCAGAGCAGCAAGCTGCAAGCCCTCGGGCAGCGAAGCGGCGGCGGGCGTCAGGCAATCGATGCGCTGTACCTCACGATCCTCTCGCGTTACCCGACGGACGACGAGGTGCGCATCGCAGCGGAATACGCACAGGCGCCGACGACCAACCGCCGGGCGGCGGGGCTCGACCTCGCCTGGGCCCTGGTGAACACGAGCGAATTCCTCTACCGGCATTGAGCGTTCGCCCGGCCACTCGGACGGAGGTCCTACCAGTGAGTATCACGAGGCGAGACGCAATCCTGCGGGGCATCAACGGCGCGGCGGGGCTCCTGCTCGCCGGCCAGCTCCCGCATCTCGCGTGGGCGTCACCGGCACCGCGCGCGAAGGCCAAGTCGGTTATCCAGATCTGGATGTGGGGTGGCCCGTCGCACCTCGACACCTTTGACCCGAAGCCGGGCGCAGGATACGACTACTGCGGACCGCTGGCCACACCCATCCCGACGAATGTCAACGGCGTGGTGATCGGCGAGCTGTTGCCCGCGCTGGCGCAGCAGGCCGACAAGTACTCGATCATCCGCAGCATGACGCACGGCATCAACGCGCACGAGACGGCCTCATACGCCGTGCAGACGGGACGCCGGTCGGGCGGGCACGACGTCTTCCCTTCGGTGGGCGCCGTGGTGTCGCTCTTCAAGGGCTACAACGCGGGCTATACGGGGCTCGTGCCGCCGTACATCGTGCTCACGGAGCCGCTCGGCCGATTTTCCGAGGCCGGGTTCCTCGGGCCGCGCTTCACCCCATTCGCCACCGGCGGAGACCCGGCGCAGCCGCGCTTCGCCGTCGACGGCGTGGTCGCCCAGAACATCACCGATCAGCGCCAGCGCGACCGTCGCGAGCTGCTCCGCCAACTGGACACCATCGGCCGCGTCGCCAACGCCGGAGCGTCGCTCGACGCGTTCGCGAAGTCGGGAGACCAGGCGTACGACCTCATCCTCGGCGATGCCGGCAAGGTATTCGACCTGTCGCTCGAGAAGGAC
>CAYHCW010000445.1:0-2915 GCA_964355025.1 uncultured Gemmatimonas sp.
AAGTCGCCTGCTGTGCACCGGCGACGGCGGAAACCATGGCAAGAGCCGCGGCGGAGAAGACCACGCGGGCGGCTGAGGAGAGGGCGCGAGTATTCATGACGTGACATTAGGGAGTTCCCCTAAGGGTCTGCCATTGGCACTTGTACGTAAGGTTATGCCCGACTCAGAGCCCGGACTCGAGAAAGTATCTCGTGAGCCCCGCCACGGTGTGGATATCGAGCTTCTTCATCAGCGAATCCCGGTGCGCCTCGACCGTGCGGGTGCTGATTCCCAGCCGCGCGCCGATCTCCTTGTTGGCCCGCCCGTCCGCCACCCCGCGCAGTACCTCGCGTTCGCGCGGCGTCAGCACGTCAGCCTTGGGGGGCGGGGCCGGCACCTTGTCCTTGGCGGCCCGTCCTTCGCGCAGCGCCTGCGCGACCCGCTGGGCCACCAGCGGCGAAAAGAAAGTGTCGCCCGAAAACACGGCGCGTATGGCCGCGCGCAGTTCCGCGGGCGCCGAGTCCTTGCGGCAGTACCCGTGCGCGCCGGCGCGCACCGCCTCCAGGATGTATTCCGCGTCGTCATGCACGCTCAGCATCAACACGCGCGTCTTCGGGGCACGCTCCAGGATTTCGGGCACCGCGTGCAGGCCGGAGCCGCCCGGCATGGAGATGTCGAGCACGAGCACATCGGGTCGCAGTGCGTCGGCCAGCGCGATGGCCTCGGCGGCCGTGCCTCCTTCACCGACGATCGTGAAGCTCGCCGGGTCGTCGAGCACGTGCCGCAGCCCTTCGCGCACGATCACGTGGTCGTCCACCAGCACCAGGCTGATGGGAGTCGTCTGGCCCTCGCTCACGCGCGCCCTCCGTCGGCCAGCGGCACGTCGATCTCGATGGTCACGCCGTTGCCGGGTGCACTGCGCAGGCGCAGGTCGCCCTGCACCGCCGCGATGCGTTCGCGCATGCCGGCGAGTCCCAGGCGGCCGGCGAACTCGAACCGCTCGACGTCGCGCGCGGCATCAAACCCCGGGCCATCATCGCTGATCGTCAGCCGTACGTGCGTGCCATCGGCGCGCGCCACCACCCGCACCGGCGCGCCCTTGGCGTGGCGCCCGACATTCGACAGGCTCTCCTGCAGTGCGCGAAACAGCGCGACCTCGGCGTCGTCGCTCACCACCGGCAGCGACGCCGGCGCGTCAAACGTCGTGGGCGCGTCGCGATGCGACGAGAACTCCCCCACCAGCGACCGCAGCGCCGGCAGCAGCCCGAGGTCATCGAGCAGCGAGGGACGCAGGTCGTGCGTCACCTCGCGAATCTGCGTGAGCCCCGTGTCCACCAGCGTGATGGCCCGGGCCACCTGACCGCGCAGCGACGCGTCCACGTGCTCGCCGATGGCGCCCAGCTGCAGCTTGAGCGCCGCGAACACCTGCGCCGTCTCGTCGTGCAACGCGAGCGAGAGCCGCCGCCGCTCCTCCTCGTGCTGCCGGACCATGCGACGCGACAGGTGCTCCAGCTCCGCCGTGCGCTGGCGCAGCCCATCCGCCAACTCGTGGTTGACGAGCAACAAGATCCCTCCGCAGGCGCCGAGCAGGAAGATGATGTCCAGGTAGTAGCCCCACGGCGACCAGGCGCCGCGCGCGCGCAGGAGCGGGTAGTCGAGGTGGTGCAGCCCCCACAGCAGGAAGGTCACGCTCAGCATCGACGCGCCGCTCGACGGGTTCGCCAGGCGGTAGCGCAGGAACATCACGCCGGTGGCAACGGAGGAGATGCTCAGGAACAACACGGCGGGGCCGGCGGCCAGCAGGAAATTGTCCAGCCGGTAGATGGCGATGTACGACCAGAGGGGAGGGAAGAGCACGGCCAGCCAGTACACGCGGCGCCACCGGGCGGCCCGCACGAAGACGAGCGCCGTCCAGAGCAGCGCCAGCGCGGCCTCGCCGGAGAACACCTGGTGCCAGAACAGCCAGCTCAGGTCCCGCTGCACCATGAAGGCGAGGATGGCGCCGAGGCGCGCGGCATACATCGTCCACGCCACGCCGAACCACGCGAAGTACGGCTGCTCGAAGCGGACGTACAGCGAAAAGCAGAGCCCACCGGCCAGCACCGTGATGGCTGCCTGCAGGATGGCGGCATCGAGCTCGAGCACGCCCACGGCGTTCATGCGTTGGCTCCCACCGACAGTTGTGCGGCGCGCACCGCGGCCATCGCGCGCTCGGTGCGAGCGTCGCCGTTTCCCTCGACGGGAACCACCCGGGCCTCCAGGTCACGCAGCGCCGTCGCGAACGCGTCGTGCATCGCCGCCCGCGCGCCGGGCGTCGGCCGGTCGCGCACGCCGTCGGCCACCCACGGGATGTCGGGCGCGCACAGCAGGTAGACGTCCGCACGCTGCGCAACGCACGCGTCCTCTATCCACGAGGGACACGAACCGTAGTACGCGCGCGCGTAGACCACGGTGCTTACCAGATCCGTATCACAAACAATTACTCCTCCACCCACCACCCCATCCAGTGCGGCGAGCGTTGCAAGCGCAATCGGCTCCACGTCGGCGGCGCTCAGCACGCCGCCGCGCGCCTCCGCGTACGCGCGCGACGCTTCCGCGATGCACGGCACGCCGAGGCGTGCGGCGATCGCGCGCGCGAGCGTTGTCTTGCCCGTGCACTCCGACCCGGTAACCACCACGCGCCAGTTCATGCGGTCGCCGTCGCCTCGGCCGTCGCCTCGGCCGTCGTGCGCAGCGACTGGCGCCAGCTCACCCACCCCATGCCGGCGAGCACCAGGAAGACCGCGTACTGCAGCGCGGTGAACGGAAGCCCTCGATAGAAGAACAGCGGCACGTAGACGATGTCGGCGACGATCCAGATGATCCAGTTCTCCAGCAGCTTGCGCGTCATCATCCACTGCGCCACGAGGCTGGCGCTCGTCAGCAGCGCGTCGAAG
>CAYHCW010000446.1:0-2909 GCA_964355025.1 uncultured Gemmatimonas sp.
TGCCGGCGATCAGCGACGTGCCGAGCGTGAGCGCGGCGCGCGCGGCGCGCACGTGCTCGGGGCGGTGCGCCGGGGGCGCGTTCATCAGAGGGTCTCCGGCACGAACAGGTCGGGGTTGACGAGTCCCACCGGCGCCGCCGGAACCCCGGCGACGATGGTGAAGTCAGGGACGTCGCGCGTGACGACGGCGCCGGTGGCGACAATCGCACCGCGCCCCACGCGGACGCCGCGCAGGATCGAGGCCTTGGCGCCAATCCAGACGTGATCCTCGATCACGACCGGCTGCGACGGGGGACGCTGGCCGCGGCGATGCACCTCGTGAAAGTCGTTGTCGACGATCATCACGTACGGCCCCACGCGCACGTGCGCGCCGATGGTCACGCGCTCGGTGGCCGCGATGGACACGCCATAGTTCAGCCGGGTGCCGTCGCCGATTGTCAGCAGCGCTCCCGGATCGGTGCAGAGTTCCACGGGCACGTTGACGCTGCGCAGCAGCACGTGCGCGCCAATCTCCATGCGCCCGTGGTTCACGATGCGCGGCCTGCCCAGGGTGCGTGCGTGCGCCCCGACGACGTCGACCGCGCGCAGGTACCACCGGGCGAAGGCGAGTTCGTGGACGTACCGCAGTCCCTTGCCGATGACGACATCCAGGGGCAGTTCGCGGTCGCGCAGCACCTTGGCTGCCATGGTATCGATGGTCATGGTGAGTGCGGGCATGTCAGCTGGCTCCCCGCCCGCTCAGCACGGCCGGAATGGTGCGGCCAAGCAGCGAGAAGTCCGACCAGAGCGACCACTGGTCGATGTACTGCATGTCGAGGCGCATCCACTGCTCGAAGCCGATGCCGTTGCGGCCCGACACCTGCCACAGGCACGTGATGCCCGGCGGCACGGACAGCCGGCGGCGCTGCCACGCGTCGTACTTGGCGACCTCGGCGGGAATCGGCGGACGCGGACCCACGAGCGACATCTCGCCGCGCAGCACGTTCCAGAGCTGCGGCAGCTCGTCGATGCTGAGCTTCCGGATGATGCGCCCGACGCGGGAGATGCGCGGGTCGTTGGTCATCTTGAACACCGGGCCCGTGGCGTGCTCGTTCTGGGCGAGCAGCGCGGCCTTCAATTGCTCGGCATCCGCGCGCATGGAGCGGAACTTCAGGATCATGAAGGGGCGGCCGCGCTCGCCGACCCGTGCCTGGCGAAAGAAGACCGCGCCGCGCGAGTCGAGGCGGATGGCGATGGCCACCAGGGCAAAGAGTGGTGCCAGCAGCACGAGTCCCACCGCCGAGCCCAGTACGTCCATGGCCCGCTTGGCGACGCGCGACAGCGGCTTGGCGGCGTGCGTGCCGTAGTGGATGAAGCCATCCGGCGCCGTCCGCTTGTCCGTGGGCAGCGACCGCTGGTACCGGAACACATGCGCCGGCGCGGCAAAGGGAACGCCGAGCCGTTCGCACAGGGTCACCACCGCCTGCAGTTCGGGCTGGCGCCGCGCGAGGTCGGCGCAGAGGTATACCTCATCCACCGGCGTGGACTCGAGCCAGCTGTGCAGTTGCGAGAGCGGCCCGATGACAGGCACGCCCAGCGCGTCATGCGGACGCTCGCCGGCCATCGTGAAGGCGCCGAGCAGCGCGACATCACGCCGCGAGCGGAGATCGTCGGCGGTGGCGCGGGCCAGGGGGCCGCTGCCAACCAGCACGACGCGGTGCGATGCGCGTCTCAAAAAGAGAGTCATGGACATGGGGAGTGCCTCAGTTCGGGACACGAACCGCGACCGCGCGCGGTCCGGCGATGAAGCGACGGAACATCAGGCCGGCGAAGATCGGCGCGATGCGCAGGTCGCGCACGAGGTAGCGGTAGGCGAGGCGCCGCGGTTCCTGGATCAGGCGGTAGAGCCATTCGAGCCCGAAGCGCGACATCCAGTGCGGCGCGCGGCGCACGGCGCCGGCCACGAAGTCGAGCGAACCGCCGAGCCCAAGCGCGACAGCAGGCGAGATGAGCGACGCATGGCGGCGCATCCACAGTTCCTGCTTGGGACAGCCGAGGGCGACAATCACGAGGTCCGGCTTGGCGGCATTGATCTGCGCCACGACATCCGTGGCGTTGCCACCGTTCCACCACGTGGCGTTGCGCCCGACGATGCGAAGCTTCGGGTGCTTTTCGAGCAGGCGCTGTGCGGCCGTCATCGACACCATCGGAGAGGCGCCGTACAGGAAGATTCCCCAGCCCTTCTGCTCGGCTTCGGCGGCGAGCCGCCAGATGAGGTCGGAGCCCGAGACTTTCTCGGGCAGCGGCGTGCCGAGCAGGCGGGCCATCCACAACAGCGGCTGGCCATCGGCGAGCGACAGCGCGGCCCCGCGGTAGGCGGCGCGAAGCCGCTTGTTGGTGCGGGCGAGAACGACGTGGTCAACGTTGGGCGTGGCGACGTAGCCACCCTGCCCGTTGTCGATGAGCCGCGCGATGGCGGCAACGGATTCGGCGCCGGTGATGCGATGCACGGCGAGCGAACCGAAGAGTGCGAGTGAGGTGGTCATGCCGCCTTGTTCAAGCAACCGGCGTGCCAGTCCCGAAACGAGACAGTCGTGCACGCGCCGTTCGCTTGATTTGTCCGCGCCGCGACGGCACCTTCAGCAACATCCTTATGGAAGCCGAAACGAGTGGCACGCGCCTGACAGTCCTGATCGTCGATGACGATGCGGCGCAGCGTCGCGTGGTGTCCGCCTTCGTGACGCGGGCCGGATGGCAGGCCGTGCACGCGGCCAATGGCGCCGAGGCGTTGCGCGCCCTCGAGGAGCACGCGCCGAGCATTGCCATCCTCGACCTGATGCTTCCCGACACGCCGGGCGACGTGCTGATGCTGCAGCTGCGCGAACGGCGCCCGCGCCTGCCGGTGATCATCCTCTCGGCGCAGGACAGCG
>CAYHCW010000447.1:0-2900 GCA_964355025.1 uncultured Gemmatimonas sp.
TTCGGGTTGCTGGCCGTGATCTGGATGGTGCCGGGCGTGACGCCTTGCGACGGCGTGCCCGGACGCGACGCGAGGCGCGGAGAGCCACCGCCGGTGGTGGGCTCCGCGATGCCGCGCCCGCACGCCTGCAACAGGGCGCTGCCGGCCAGCACGCCGAGGAAGTCCCGCCGCGACTGCGGTGTCCGGGCACTTGCCGCGCGTTCCGGAAATGGGTGTTTCGGCAGGCGGTGCTCCGGCCTAGGGGATGCGGCGATGGACGAGGAATCCGCGTTTCGTCCGAGAAGTATCCGGCGGTGGGTCGCGGTGGGCAAGCGAACCGAGTCGGGCTGGTCCGAGACTGGCGTGCCGCAGCGGTGCACACGAGCTTTGGCGCTGACTCGGGCCCGCGTGACTATCCTTCAGGCCCTGCCCACGCCCTGCGCCGCACTTCCTGAGGAACATTTCGCGATGACACTCCGCGTTCCGCGCTCCGCCCTGCTCGCGCTGGCGGCGATCGCCGCCCACGCCGCCCCGCCCGCCGCGCAGGCCCAGATGGTTCCCTCGACCGCCGCGCCGGTCGATACGGTGCGCGCGATCATGAAGCCGCGCACTCCGCTGCCGTCCGAACCGGCCAGCAAAGGCGTGACGCGGTTCTCGTTCATCGTCTACGGTGACACGCGCGGGCGGCGCGACGGCATCGATGTGCAATACGAGCACTCACTCATCGTCGACGCGATGCTGCGCACCATCAAGGCGCGAGCGACAGGCCCGTCGCCAATCAAGTTCATCCTGCAGAGCGGCGATGCCGTGGTGAACGGTCGCGATCCCAAACAGTGGAACGTGAGCTTCACGGGGTTGATCGACCGGCTGACGACCGAGGGCGACGTGCCGTACTTCCTGGCGCCGGGGAACCACGACGTCACGAGCGCGGCCGCACTCGACGATCCGCGGCGCAAGGAGGGACTGGCGAACTACCTGCGCGCCGTGGCGCAGCTGATCCCGCCCGACGGCGCCACGCGGCGGCTCTCCGGGTATCCGACGTATGCGTTCGGCTACGGCAACACGTTCGTCCTGGCCTTCGATTCAAACATCGCCGCCGACTCGGTGCAGTTCGACTGGGGGCGCGCGCAGCTGGCGGGGCTCGACCGGAAGCGGTACCCGAACATCGTCGCGTTCTTCCATCACCCGGCCTTCTCTTCCGGCCCGCACGGCGGCGCCATCATCGAGCGGCCGACCGTGGCGGTACGCGAGCGATGGATGCCGCTCTTCCGGCAGCATGGCGTCCAGTTGCTGGTGACCGGGCATGAACACCTGTACGAGCACTGGGTGGAGCGGTATCGCGATGCGCGCGGCGGCACACGACGCATGGATCAGCTGGTGACCGGCGGCGGCGGCGCGCCGCTGTATACGTACCGCGGCGAACCGGACCTGCGCCCCTACCTGGCGGCGAGCGGCGCCGACTCGGCGCGCGTGGAGCATCTCGTCAGGCCGGGCGCCGAGCTCGGGAACAACCCGTACCACTTCGTCGTGGTGCACGTCGACGGCGAGCGGATGTCGCTCGAGGTGCAGAGTGTGGATTGGGGCGCTGGCTTTGCGCCGTACCGGAGCAACAAGGCGACGCTGCGGGACACGCTGCCGTAGACGGCGCAGCGCGGCGCGTGCGGCGGGCCGGTCACTTTTGCGGCCGCCCGCCGTCGCAGCCCCCTCAGAACTTCAGCACCTGCTCGCTCTTGTCCCCCGCTTGGAAGTAGAGCCCGCGCCGCTCGTCGCCCGGCTGCTTGCTGACCTGCACGATGTTCTGCTGGTCAGAGAACGTCTCGAACATCAGCTGCACCTTGATGCCCAGCACCTTCACCGGCTGCGCCGCCTTCCACTGCACCAGCACCCACCAGACGGGCTGGTCGCCATCGGTGTCGGACCCACCATCGAGCACCTCGGCGGCGAGCCGCGCCCCGCCGGCGGTGACGCTGAAGTTTTTCACCACATAGGCGTTGACCGCGGCTCGAGACGCGGTGTCGTCGATGACGGGCCGCTTGAGCGCCTTCTGGAGGTCGTCGCGGAACATGCGCACCCGGGCCACCACCACCGTACCCTCCACGACCAGGCGCGTGTGCGCCACGTGCAGGTCGTGCGGGGGCGCGGCGAGCAGCAGGCCGGCGGCGAGGGCGAGAATCAAGGCACCACCTTGGTGACCATCTTCCACGCATTGTTCTCGCGGTTGATGTCGGCCAGTCCCTCGTTGGGATCGATGACCACCTGCGACAGCGCCCTGTCGGAGAAGAAAGCGTAGGTGAAGGACTTCTCGTTGAAGCGCCACACGTCGGCAGGCAGTTTCACCAGCGCACCGGTGCCGTCGTCGTACGTGATGCCGAGCTGGATGGGCATCACGAGGCCCGCCTTCTGCTCGATGGTGACGCGATGGTAGTAGCGTCCGCGGTCGGCGCTGCCCACGACGTCCTTCGCATTCTGCGTCTCCACCGCGCCGAGCGCCTGGTCATTGGCGTAGGTGGTATAGAAGAGGCCGCGCCAGAACCAATTGAGATTCTCGCCAGCGCCATTGACGACCGTGCGAAAGAAATCGGCCGGCTGCGGCTTCTTGAAGATCCACTTCTGCGCGTACTCGTGGAACGCGCGGTCGAACTGCGCGGGCTCGAGCACCTGCTCGCGGAGCATCACCAGTGACGCCGCCGGCTTGGCGTAGGCCTGCGGGCTGTAATTGTTGTACACGAGGTCCGACTCGGTCATCATCGGCACCTGCGCCTGGTCCTTGAAGTACGCCACGATGTTCTTGGCCGGGCCGCGGTTGCTCGGATACGCCGGGTCCCAGTCCTTTTCGGCGTAGTACTGCACAAATGAGTTCATCCCCTCGTCCATCCATCCCCAGCGGCGCTCGTCGCTGGCGAGGAACATCGGGAACCAGT
>CAYHCW010000448.1:0-2897 GCA_964355025.1 uncultured Gemmatimonas sp.
GTTCCTGCCCGGAGTCGAGATCGGCGAGCACGTAGTCCTTGCGGCAGCTCTGCGCGCAGGACCCCCGGTTGGCGCTGCGCTCCGAGATCATGCCCGACATGAAGCACTGCCCGCTGTAGGCGATGCAGAGCGCGCCGTGGACAAACGTCTCGAGGCCAAGGTCCGGGACGGCCGCGCGGATGGCCCGAATGTCCTCCAGCGTGTTCTCGCGGGCCAGCACCACCCGCTCGACACCGAGGCGCTGCATCACGCGCGCCCCGCTGGCGTCGTGCACGGTCATTTGCGTGGAGCCGTGGATCTCGAAGCCCGGGTACACCGCCTGGATGAGCCGGACGAGTCCGACGTCCTGCACGATGGCCGCGTCGATGCCCTGGTCCACACACTCACCCAGGTACGCCAGGCACTCGCTGAGCTCGGCGGGCTTCACCAGCGTGTTGAGCGTCATGTACACCCGCACACCGCCCTCGTGGGCGATCTGGCACGCCGTGGCGAGTTCGCCGATGGAGAGCTGTGCCCCTTCGTCGCGCGCGTTGAAGCGCGACGCGCCCAGATAGACGGCGTTGGCGCCGTTGGCAACGGCAGCGCGCACGGCGTCGAGGCTGCCGGCGGGGGCGAGAAGTTCGGGGACGGTGGTCACAGGCTGAAGATAGCGGAGTCGGGCACACCGAGGCTTCGCGCGGCGGGTATTTCCCTCGCAGTCCCGCCCGCAAACACGCTCCGTGGACCGCGTGTTCTGAATCCGGGTGGCGTCCGACTTTATGGTCCGTCGTTGCCCTACGTAATACCCGCAAACGACCTACTGACAACAACTTGCCTTGTTGAGAGTTTTCCTCATCGCCTCACCGGAACTCGGCGTCGCGAAGATCCACGAGCGGATTGATGTGGCCGCTCATACTTGCAAGTGCATCTTTGGAGGTACAATGGCGTATAGCACGCGTCGAATGAGTGGGAGTCGCATTACCGGGCCGGCGTTCTGGCTCGTGTGCGGTGTGCTCGCAGGGGCGGTGGCATTTGCCCCGGCAGACGCACAACAGAACAAGCCGGCGCCGAAGGCTGCGGTGGCGGTGGAGGCGGCGACATTTGTTGGGCAGGAGAGCTGCCTGGGATGCCACGAGAACAAGGCAGCTGACAAGAGCCTGCACTCCAGGGCCGCCGATTCGCGGTCTCCGGCTGGCGGCAAGGGCTGCGAGAGCTGCCATGGCCCGGGCAGCAAGCACGCGGACGATCCGGAGAAGGTGAAGCCGATGCAGTTTGGCAAGGTGAGCGCCGTCGAGGCGTCGGCCGCCTGCACGTCGTGTCACGCGACGAGTTCGCACGCGTTCTGGGAGAACAGCAAGCACGAGGCCCGCAACGTGTCGTGCACGTCGTGCCACAACATCCACGCCCCCAAGGGCGCAGCGCTGTTGAAGGCCGAGTCGCAGACCAAGCTCTGCGCCAGCTGCCACCAGAGCATCGTCAACAAGGTCAACCGCTTCAACCACATGCCGGTGCGTGAAGACAAGATGGCGTGCTCGGGCTGCCACAACGTGCACGGCTCGGCCAACGTCAAGATGCTCAAGGCCGGCACGAACATCGACCAGAGCTGCACCAGCTGCCACCAGGAGAAGCGCGGCCCGTTCCTTTGGGAGCACGCGCCGGTTGCCAACTCCTGCGTGACGTGCCACGACCCGCACGGGTCGAGCAATGACCGCATGCTCGTGGCCAAGTCCCCGTACATCTGCCAGCGCTGCCACGTCACCTCGCGGCACCCACCGACAGTGTATGACGGCTTCGTCCAGCGGAACTCAAGCAGTGCAAACAAGATCACGGGCCGCAATTGCATGAACTGCCACCAGCAGATTCACGGGTCCAATTCACCCAATGGCAAGGCGTTCCTACGCTAAGGGAGAGAGAGACTGAGATGCGCAACAAGTACATGATTTCGGCCGCGCTCCTGTTGCTCGCCTCCGCCAGCGTGGCGGGTGCGCAGCAGAAGGCCGCGGCGCCGGCAAAGGCACCGGCATTGGAACAGACGTATGAGCTCGGCTTCCGGGGCACCACGACCACCGGCGACGAGGCTCGTTACGAGCGGTATCAGGACCTCCGGAGCGGCCTCGCCAGCAAGATCGGCATCGGCAAGGACACGGACGCGATGGCCTACGACTTCAGCGCCGCCAACGTCGGCTACAACGACCAGGCGTACGCGTTCAACTACAACAAGTTCGGCAAGATGATGCTGTCGGCGTCGTTCACCGGCCAGCCGCTGAATTATGCGTACAACACGCTGACGCCCTACAAGTACGCCGGGAACAACAAGTGGACGCTCGACGCGGCCACCCGCACCCGCGTGCAGAACAAGGAAGTCGGCATCGTCGGCATTGGCACGACCGCGGCTACCGACGTGGCCAGCATCTATCGCGGCCTGGCCACGAACTTCCCGATGGCGGCCCAGCGCGACGCGCTGGCGCTCGGCATGAAGTACCGCCTGAACGAGATGGCGGGCATCGACGTCGCGTTCAACTCGACGAAGAAGAGCGGCAACCAGCCCTGGGGTGCAGCCTTCGCGTTCAACGACGCCCAGGAAATCCCGATGGCGATCGACAACCGGACCAACGAGTTCACGGCCGGGCTGGAGATCAACAAGCCGAAGTACGGCATGATCCGCGCCGAGTACCTGGGGTCGTTCTACAAGACCGAGTTCCCCACGATGGAGTGGGACAACCCGCTGCGCGCCACGGACTACGACAACGGCAAGCTGCCGCCGCTCGGTCCGTGGGATGGCAGCGGATACAGCAACGGCAACGGCCCGGCCTTTGGCCGCATGGCCATGGCGCCGAGCAACCAGATGAACACGTTCCGCGTCTTCGGCCTCTACAAGATGCCGGGGCACACGACGCTCAACGGCCAGCTGGCCTTCA
>CAYHCW010000449.1:0-2883 GCA_964355025.1 uncultured Gemmatimonas sp.
GCGCCCCTTGCCGCGCACCTTCACCTGCCCTGCAAGGAGGTCGAGGTCGCCGCGGTTGATGCCGCGCAATTCGCTGAGGCGGAGGCCGCACGAGTAGAGCAGTTCGATCATCGCCAGGGCCATGACGTCGCGATGCTTGCCTTCCATGGCGCGGGTCTGGAGGGCCTGCAAGAGCGTCTCCACCTGGCGGCGGTCGAGGTATCCGGGCAGGTACTTCTCGGTCTTGGGCGACCCGACGGCGCGGGCCGGGTTGGAGGTGACGAGATCGTTGTTGTGCAGAAATCGGTAGAACGTGCGCGCGGCGCTGAGGGCGCGGGCGATGGAGCGCTTGGCCAGCCCTCGGCGCGACAGGTGCGCCATCCACGCCCTCATTGCCAAGCGGTCGACCTGCGCCCACTGCCACGCCGGGTCGCCGTAGTGGCGCCCCAGGAAGTCGCGCAACTCGCCGAGGTCGCGCGCATAGGCGGCGACGGTGTTGGGCGAGACGTCGCGCTCCTTGGCGAGGTGCGTGAGGAAGTCGGCGAGGAGGTCGGGCATTCCGGAAGATAGACGAGCGGCGGTGGGGAGCGGTAAGCGGCTAGCAGCTAGCGGCTAGCAGCTATCCGCTGGTAGGGGGGCTTGCGTATTTGACAAGTACTTTGCATTGTAAAGTATCCTCAGGCAGGCCACCTGCCACGCACCTCGCTGGATTCCGATCCCGTGGAGCTGTCATGCTGCACTCAAAGTCGCCGGCGTCACCGCCCGAGGATGCTGCGTCGAGAAGCCATGAGCCCGGTGCATTCCCGGCAGTATCGTCACTGCGGAAGCCACGGCGATGACCGACACTGAGTGGGCGGTGGCATTGGCGCGCGCGGCGGCCGAAGCGCATTTCCGGCCGCCCATTGACGCGCCCAAGGATCGCCATCGCCATCCCCAAGCCGACCCGTGGCCACGCTGCGCTGCTAGGCAGTCTTCCGGTAGTGGTCGACGACCTGATAGTCCCTGGCGCGAAGGCCGAAAATGAGCGCCGCCACGAAGGCAAAGCCCGCAAAGAAGAACATCTGGAACGCCGTGACCCCGAATCCCGTCGACGCGATGAAGTTCGTGACCGTCGCGTTCTTCACCCCGGCATTCACGACCAGCACCCACAGGTTGCCCACCGTCACCGCGAGCAGCCAGAAACTCATCAGCGTCCCCTTCATCGCCTGCGGCGCCTGGCTGTACGCAAACTCGAGACCGGTGGCCGACACCAGCACCTCACCCAGCGTCAGCAGCGCGTAGGGCAGCACCTGCCAGGCTATGGAGAACGCCTGGCCGCCGTCGAGCACCACCTGCATGCCGCCCACGACGACCCACGAGAGGCCGGAGAATACGATGCCGATGGTCATGCGTCGCAGCGCGGTCATTTCGTAGCCGAACCGCTTCAGCGCCGGGAACAGCACCAGGTTGTTGAACGGGATGAGCAGCATCACGAGCGCCGGATTGAGCGCCTGCATCTGCGATGACTGGAACCAGCTGGGCTTGGTCATCAGGTCGGCCTGCAAGACCCACGTCGACGCCTTCTGGTCGAACAGCGACCAGAACGGCGTCACCAGGGCGAACAGCACCAGCACCCGCAGCACCGACCGCACGCCCTCCACGGCCTCCTCGGGGTGGTGGCCACGGGCTCCCGCAAGTTGCATCTGCACGCCGGCGCCACCGAAGGCGATCACGGCGACGAGCGCCGAGCAGAACGAAATCACGAAGCCGAATTTCGGAATGAGGAGGAGCGACACGCCTGCAAGCACGACACCCACACCGGCGAGCGCGAGGCCGGGACGGCCCGAGGCGAGCGCCGTGCGCGACACCTTGAGGAACGAGTGCGGATCCGGCGGCGCCGGCGGCACCATCACGTAGCGCTTGCGGCCGAGCCAGAGGATCACCGTCGAGATGAACATCAGTGCGCCGGGAACGCCGAACGCGATGGCCGGCCCGAGCTGCTTGAGGAAGATCGGCATCAGCAGCGAGGCGAAGAACGACCCGAAATTGATGATCCAGTAGAACGCGTCGAACACCACCTTGGCGCGGTGCTTGTTGGTCTGGTCGAACTGGTCGCCCACGAACGACGAGACACACGGCTTGATGCCGCCCGAGCCGAGCGCGATCAGGAACAGGCCCACATAGAAGCCCGTGCGGTTGTGCACGAACATCGCGAGGCAGAGCTGGCCGACGCAGTAGAGCAGGCTCAGCCAGAGGATGGTGTTGTACTTGCCCCACAGGCGGTCGGCCAGCCAGCCGCCGAGCAGCGGGAAGAAGAAGACGCCGATGACGAAGGTGTGGAACACGTCCTTCGCCGCGCCCGCCCGGTCGGCCTCCGGCAGGTACGTCAGCAGCGACGATACCAGGAAGACGGTCAGGATATTGCGCATCCCGTAGAAGCTGAACCGCTCGCAGCCCTCGTTGCCGATGATGAACGAGATCTGGGACGGGATAGGCGCCTTGGCCGGCGCAGTGTCGGCGCTCACGGGGCTGGTGCTCATGGGAGTTATGTGGATTCCGCTGGTGGGACAGGAGACGTGATGGGAGCGTCCCAAGTATGGCGCGACTTCCTACCCAGTGCCACGGGACGAGGCGCGGGTGAGTGACGGGTCGAGGAGCCGCAGCGCTGCCTCGCGACACCCGCGCGCATAGCAGAATTTCGCGTCGCTGTCCAGAGGCCCCTCACCGCGCGCTTGCTTGCCCGCACGCTGGCCGCCCGGCCGCAACACGCTAGAATGGATGCATGCTTCTTGGCGTCGCAGGTATGATCGGCTGTGGCAAGTCCACGCTCTCCACGGCTCTCGCCAGCCGGTTCGGACTCCAACTCGCGCTGGAGAGCGTCGACGCCGAGAACCCGTGGCTCGAGCTGTTCTACGACGGCGACGC
>CAYHCW010000450.1:0-2881 GCA_964355025.1 uncultured Gemmatimonas sp.
TGCTGATTGTCGCCGTCAAGTGGACGCTGCTCGGCAAGGTGCAGCCGGCCATGCACCCGTTGTGGTCGTCATGGGCCTCGCGCTGGGACCTCGTCTGCCTTGCCTGGAACGTCTGCGCCGGCGGTCTCGTGTCGCAACTCGACGGCACCCTGATGCTGAATGCCCTGCTGCGTCTCACGGGTGTGCACATCGGCAAGCGCGTGGTGCTGGGTACCGGCTTCGCCGAAGACCTGCCAGACCCCGACATGCTCACGTTCCAGGATGGCGCCACGGTAGACTGCATGTTCCAGGCGCACACGTTCGAGGATCGCGTGCTCAAGATGGACCGCGTGATCATCCGCGCCGGCGCGACCGTCGGCAGCAACGCCGTGCTGCTCTACGGCGCCGACATCGGCGAGGGCGCGCGCGTCGCGCCGCACAGCGTGGTGATGAAGCACGAGCACCTGCGCCCCGGCGTGCTCTACGCCGGGTTTCCCACCAGCCCCGCCGTCGATCCGACGATCTGGTAGCTCCTGGCCTGGATTGACCTGCGTATCGCTCTGGAAACTTCCGCTTCCTCGACAGCAGGGTCCGAGGCCGAGTGTCAAGGAACTCGCGGGTCCCCGCGGTGTTCAAGGATGCTTCAGCCGTTTGGAGACGATTCACTCGTGTCACCGGCCAGAGGGTGCATGCGCAAGGCAAGGCTGCTGGTTCGGCTTGTGATCGCCACCGTCTGGGTAACGACGGCACCGACCGCGCACGCGCAGAACGCCGCATCAAGGGCGGCCACCCAAACCGCTGCGGCACAAGTGACGATGGTCGGGCTCGCCTGGGACAGCCTGAGCAACGCGCCGCTCGAGGGCGCGTTTGTCACCGTCGCGGGTTCTGGGCGCAGCGCAAGGGGCAGGGCAATGGGCGTCGTCCACGTCGATAGCATCGCGCACGGCGGGAGCGTGTTCATGCTGGACCACGCGGTGCTTCATTCGGTCGGCATCTCCGGCATGCCCGTGCGCGTGACGGTGCGTGAGGGCGTCGATACCGTGCGTCTCTCGGTGCCGTCGTTTGCATCGTTCTGGCGCGCCGCATGCGGGGGTGCGGTGCCGGCCGACAGCGGATTGCTGTTTGGCACCGTGCGCGACGCCGACCGCGGGAGGCCGGTGGTGGGAGCCACCGTGCGCGCGAGTTGGCTTGACATCGCCTACCAAAAGGGCGCCGGCCTTAGCCAGCAGCGACTCGGCGGCGACGTACGCGCCGACAGTGCGGGAGGTTACGCAATCTGTGGAACCCCGCCCGGCATGACGCTGCGCGTGCGCGCCACCACCGATTCTGCGGCGAGTGGCGAGGTGGACCTGTTCCCGACCGCGCGCCGGGTCCTTCGGCGAGATCTTTCGGTGGGCGCGTACACGGCAGGAGGTCCGGCACTCGGAACGTTGACTGGCGTCGTGCTCGATGGGGCGGGGGCGCCACTCGGCGGTGCACGCGTGACGGTCGACGGTGTCCCGTCCGTCACGAGCGGCGCTGACGGCCGGTTCTCCCTTCGGGACGTGCCCGCCGGGACGCGGCAAGTCACCGCCATTGCCATCGGCATGCTGCCCCTCGAGCTGACTGCGGACGTCAGGATGCGCGACACCGCGGAGGTCATTCTCTCGTTCCAGCGCGTCACGACGCTGGCCGCCGTGCGCGTGGTGACAAACAAGGTCCGGCTGTACCGAGCGATGGGGTTCGACGAACGGCGAAGTCTGGGGTTGGGGAGCTTTATGGATTCCACAAGCATCGTACGGTTTGGCACGATGTCTTCGGTGTGGTCGCAGCTGGGGGCCAGCAGGGTGAGGGTCCGGGGGCGGCGGATTCAAATCGAGGTGAGGGGGTGCAGACCCGTTGCTTACATAGACGGGCTGCGTTCGAGGGACCCAGAGAGTGATCTCGGCGAGCTCTTCCAGGATCAGCTTGCCGCCATTGAGATGTACAGGGGTCAGACGTCTCCGATGGAGTTCGACGGCGGGACCTGCGGATCTATCGTCGTCTGGACCAAGCGCTCGTTTCCGTGAGTTGCGGCAGGGTGCGCCGTGTCGAGTCTCACGCCGCCCCACAGGACATCCGGAGCCCCAGAATGCCCAGAGCGCCCGAGCCAACACGGCCCAGGCGCTCTGTAGTTCTCTGTCGTACTCTGTCGTCTTCTGTAGTACTCTGCCCCTAAGAGGCGCCGGTCGGAATCGAACCGACGAATGGAAGATTTGCAGTCTTCTGCCTTACCACTTGGCTACGGCGCCTTGAGAGGGGAAAACTAGCCCCCCTCCCCACTCCTGACAACGTGCCTGCGGGCAAGCAGATTCTCCCCACCCTGCGTATGCAGGCTGTAGCCCCACCCGGGAGACCCCATGTTCCGCCGCACCGCATTCCTCGCCCTGTTCGCCGCTGCCGCCGTCGCCCCCGCAGCCGCCCAGGGACGCCAGCAGCCTGTGGCCGTCAACACGCCAACCGAAGGCTTCTCCCCCGACTTCCAGCACCTCCGTTACCGTAATGTCGGCCCCGCCCGCGGTGGGCGCGTCACCACCGTCACCGGCGTCGCCAGTCAGCCCCACACCTTCTATATGGGGTCCACCGGCGGCGGCGTCTGGCGCACCACCGACGCCGGCCAAAGCTGGGTGAATATTTCCGACAAGTTCTTCGCCGTCGGCTCCATGGGCGCCGTCGAAGTCGCCCCGTCCAACCCCGACGTCATCTACGTCGGCACGGGATCCGACGGACTCCGGTCGAACGTCTCCATCGGCAACGGCGTCTACAAGTCCATCGACGCGGGCAAGACGTGGCAACACGTCGGTCTCCCGGCCGTCGGCAACATCGGCGGCATTCGCGTCCACCCGTCCAACCCCGACGTCGCCTTCGTCGCCGCCATCGGCAA
>CAYHCW010000451.1:0-2858 GCA_964355025.1 uncultured Gemmatimonas sp.
GCAGAAGACTACAGAGAACTACAGAGAACTACAGAGAACTACAGAGAACTACAGAGGGGCGCCGCGATCATCGCAGCGCCCCTCTGTAGTCTTCCGCAGTCTTCTGTAGTTCTCTGTAGTTCTCTGTAGTTCTCTGTTTACGGATTCTTCTTCCCCGTCACCTTCCCGCCATCCCCCTGCATCGACCACGACCCGTCGACGGTGTTGTCCTCCATCAGCGTGAACTCGATGGCGGCCTCGACGCCCTGGGCCGTGGCCAGCACCATCTTCACCGTGCGCCCCTCCACCTTGAGCGCGCTGATCACTGACGTGCCGTAGTCGGGATTCGACATCGTGCCGCCGAAGGAGCCGTCCTCCTTCTTCTCGATGACGACCTCGAAGTTGGCGGACTGCCCCTGCACCACCGCCGAGACGCTGTACTTGCCGGCTGGGTCGATGTTGGGTACGGCCGGCTTGACCTCTCCCTGGGCCCGAAGCGCGGCGGGCAGGACGAGCGCAAGCGCGAATGCGGCAAAGAGGCGGAGCTTCATAGAGGGATGTCCTGACTGGGGGTGACGGGGCTGGCGGCGAACGGGCGCCTTAGAATATGCCACCACGCGCCCGCGCGCCACGGCCGCCTTCCACGTTGCCGAGGGCGCGACGCCGCCCCATCGTTGGGGACCCTCCCCCACCGCACTCGCCCCATGACCGTCTGGCCGCAGCCGTACAACCCGCTTGGCAGCGTCCTGCTCTCCACGCTTGCTGCCGCCCTGCCGATCGTGCTCCTGCTCGGCGCGCTGGCATCGAACAAGGTGCAGGCTCACTGGGCGGCGCTGCTCGGGCTGGGATCTTCCCTGGTCATCGCCGTTGCGGTGTCCGGGATGCCCGCACCGGCGGCCGGCGCGGCCGCTGCATTGGGAGCCGCCTACGGGCTGTTCCCCATCGGCTGGATTCTCGTCAACGTGCTCTTCCTGTACCGGCTGGCGGTGGAGCACGGCGCCTTCGATTCACTGCAGGAGCACATCTCGCACATCACCGGCGACCGGCGCCTGCAACTGGTGCTCGTCGCCTTTTCGCTCGGCGCGTTCTTCGAGGGCGCCGCCGGGTTCGGCACGCCCGTTGCCATCACGTCCGCGCTGCTGGTGGGACTCGGCTTCGCGCCGCTCGAGTCGGCCGTGCTGTCGCTGCTCGCCAACACCGCCCCGGTGGCCTTTGGGGCACTCGGCACGCCGATCATCGCCCTGGCCGGCGTGACCGGTCTCGACGTGCACGAGCTCTCGGCGATGGTCGCCCGGCAGCTGCCGCCATTCAGCCTGCTCGTGCCGTTCTGGCTCGTGGCGGCCTACGCTGGCTGGCGCGGCATGCTCGCGGTGTGGCCGGCGCTGCTCGTGGCCGGCGCGGCCTTCGCCATTCCGCAGTATCTCATGGCCACGTACCACGGGCCGTGGCTGGTGGACATCGTCGCGTCGATCTGCTCGATGGGCGCGCTCGGCGCATTCCTGCGGGTGTGGAAACCCCGCGACACCGCGCATGCCCCCTCGCCCACTCCCGTGCACTCCACCGTGCCTCTGTCCCCTGCACCCAAGATCAACATCCGCCGCGCCTGGATGCCCTGGATCGTGCTGGCCGTTTTCGTGTTTGCGTGGGGCACGCCGGCGGTGAAGTCGCGACTGAACGCCATCTCCGCGCCCACGTTTGAGGTGCCGGGGCTGCATCTCGCCGTCGAGCGCACGCCGCCGGTGGTGGCGCTCGCCAGGCCCGAAGCCGCCATCTTCACCCTCAACTGGCTCTCGGCCACCGGCACGGCCATCCTGCTGGCCGGCGTGCTGGCCGGCGTGCTGATGGGCGCGCGATCGCGGAGCATCGCCAGCGCCTACGCTGACGCGCTGCGGCGCGCGCGCATTCCGCTGCTCACCATCGCCGCGATGTTCGGCGTCGGCTTCGTGATGCGCTACAGCGGGCTCGACGCCATACTCGGCCTCGCCTTTGCACGCACCGGCCGGCTCTATCCGTTCTTCGGCACCATGCTCGGCTGGCTCGGCGTCGCGCTCACGGGCAGCGACACCTCGAGCAACGTGCTGTTCGGCTCACTGCAGGTGCTCACGGCGAACCAGCTGGGCCTCAGCGCCGTGCTGATGGCGGCGGCCAACAGCTCCGGCGGCGTGATGGGCAAGATGATCGACGCACAGAGCATCGTCGTTGCCGGTGCCGCCACCGGGTATGTGGGTCACGAGGGCGTGATCCTGCGGCGCATCTTCTGGCATTCGCTGGCGCTGGCGAGTCTCGTGGGACTCTGGGTGATGGTGCTGGCTCAGTAGCGCGGGCTTCAGTCACCTTCTGTCACGGAAGAACGCCGCGACCGGTGATCGACCTGAAGGCGCCGCTCACGCTCGCATTCGATCGATGAGGACGGCATTGATCGGGTGATGCAGACGGAGGAACACGACGCCACCCTGGCGGCATGGATCCCACTTGCCTTCTCGCATCCGCCGAGCGTACGCTATGGGCATGCCTGCCATTACCGATCAGAGGTTCTGGACGCCCGACGACGTCTGGGCATTGCCCGACGACGGCAACCGGTACGAGTGCATCGACGGGGTGCTGCTGGTGAGCCCGTCGCCGGTCCGTGCGCATCAACTGCTGATCGAACGACTGTTTCTTCTGCTGGCGCCGCACGTGCAGACGCAGGGGCTCGGCGAACTGCACTGCCTCGCGGCAGACCTCCAACTGCATCCCGGGAGCCTGGTTCAGCCAGACTTGTTCGTCGCGCCCCGGGCGGTGGACGGGCGCGCGGTCCGCGACTGGAGCGACATCACCGCGCTGCGCCTCGCCGTCGAGGTGCTGTCACCCTCCACCGCCCGCTACGATCGCGGAATGAA
>CAYHCW010000452.1:0-2857 GCA_964355025.1 uncultured Gemmatimonas sp.
CCTGGTCCGACGTGCCGGCCACCACATCGTAGTTGGCGTGCCGCGCCGCCGTGCCACCGGCAGCTGCCAGGCGGACAAACGTGTAACTGCGCGCCGCCACGGCCTGGGCCTGCACGGCCGCCTGCTCCGCCGCGCTGCGCGATCCGCCGATCTCCAGCGGCACCACGCCGCGCAGGTACTGCTCCACGCCCAATGCATTCACCACCATCACGCTGACGCCGTCATCAGCAGCGAAGAACCGCAGCACACCGCGGTATCGCTTGCCGTTGTACAGCACCAGGTCGTCCTCACGGTCGGCGCGCAGCACGAGCGGCGCCGGTCGCCAGGCGCTGGCAAAGCCGTCCGATCGGACGGCGCGCAGCTGCCCCGCCCGCCGCTCGAGTGTCCACGTCTCGCCCGGACGCCCGCGCAGGAGCACGCTCTCGCGGTCGTCGAAGATGCGCCAGGCGCCCGTGGCGGCGATGCCCGGCGCGTTGACCGACGTGGCCAGCGCCACGCGCACATCGCGGTCACCCTCACGCCGGAACTCCGGCGCCTCGTCGCGTGGGATCTCCTCGGCGCGCGGCACCGGCGGCTTGGCCGCGACGGTGTCGGGGGAGGCGCGCGGCGGGCCGATGACTCGCATGGGCTCCTTGACGGGCACGCCGAGGCGCGTCGTGACGCACGCCCCGATGAGCACGAGCGCGCAGGCCGCCGCGAGCCGCCGCCCGTTCATCGGCGCCACCTCACCGCCGCCACGTCACCGGCCAAAACTCCCGACGCTGCTCGCCACCACCGGGAGTGCCCGGGAGCGCCCGGGCGCCACGGCGGCCGGCGCGTCATCCACCGAGAGCACGCGCGCGCGGAAATCGTAATCGTCCACCACCTCGAGCACTTCGACCTCGGCGAAGCGTCCCGCCGGCACGTCGCGGTCGAGCCAGGTGACGCCATCGATGTCGTCGGACTGCCACGGCAGGCGTCCCGACGCCGCCTGATCGTCGCTTGCCGCCTCCTGCACGAGCACGCGTGCGCGCGCGCCAATGCGCGTCTCGTACCGCTCGGCCGTGATGTGCCGCTGCAACTCCTGCAGGCGTTCCAGACGGTCGCGCTTCACGTCGTCGGGCACGTCGTCGGTCATTTGCGCGGCGCGGGTGCCGTCTTGCGGCGAGTAGGTGAAGGCGCCCACCCGCTCGAACTCGATCTCCTGCAGAAACTCGAGCAGCTGTTCGAAGTCGCCGTCGGTCTCGCCGGGAAAGCCAACGATGCAGGTGGTGCGAATGGCCAGTTCCGGCACGGCCTCGCGAAACCGCGCGACCTTTTCGCGGATCGTCTTCTGCCGTTCGGGCCGCCGCATGCGCTCGAGCACCGCATCGGACGCGTGCTGGATGGGCATGTAGAGGTACCGCACGATGCGCGGTTCGTTGGCGATGACGTCGAGCAGCGCCGGCGTGATGCCCGCCGAATACAGGTACATGTTGCGGATCCACGGAATCGACGTCTCGCGCACCAGCGCCTTGAGCACCTCCGGCAGGCGCACCCCGTCCTGGCGGTCGCGCCCGTAGTGGGCCAGGTCCTGCGCCACCAGGCTGATCTCGCGCGCGCCCTGCATCTCGAGCAGCTGCGCCTCGCGCACGATGTCGTCGAGCGCAAACGACCGGTGCTTGCCGCGCATCAGCGGAATGGCGCAGAAGGCGCAGCCGTGGTCGCACCCTTCGCTGATCTTGAGGTAGCGCACCCAGGGCGTGTCGCCCGTATACAGCCGCACGCCGGGGTGCACGGTTTCGGGGTCGCCGATGAGCCCGCGCTGGTGGAGTTCGCCCACCAGACGGTCCGTCTCAGACGCGCCGAGGAAGAAGTCCACCTCGGGCAGCGCTTCCTTCATTTCGCCCTTGTGGCGCTCCACCATGCAGCCCACGGCCACCAGGGTCTGGCAGGCGCCGCCCGTCTTGTACTGCGCCGCCCCAACGATGGCGTCGAGCGACTCCTGCTTGGCGGCATCAATGAAGCCGCAGGTGTTGACGACGATCAGCTCGGCTTCGTCGAGCGCCTCCACGGGAACACCGCCGTGCGCGCGCAGTTCGGCCACGTAGCGTTCGCTGTCGACGGTGTTCT
Organism: uncultured Gemmatimonas sp.; assembly: GCA_964355025.1. GTDB lineage: Bacteria > Gemmatimonadota > Gemmatimonadetes > Gemmatimonadales > Gemmatimonadaceae > PNKL01. The sequence goes on from CAYHCW010000452.1 coordinate 2,092, forward strand.
TGTCGCAACCGAGGGTGAGGACGGCGAATTTCACGGGCAGAGGGCGGGCTCGGGGACTGGGGCGCGGGAACCCTGAAAACTAGCCCGTTCTCGCCGTCGGCGAGGGCGTTTTGAGCCGTTTTCGTGATTGAAAGAGCAACTGCGCAACACGAAGGCGCGACGGGGGGCACGAAGGGCCACGAAGAAGTGCCTGGGGGAACGGCACGCGCCACGCAGCACCTGCGTGGAGCTCGGTAGTTACCCAATTCATCCTTCGTGCCCCTTCGTGAACCTTCGCGACTTCGTGTTGCGCAGTTTCAGTCACGGCATGCACTTACCGGTAATTCCCGAACTTCAGCTCCACCCCGAACTCCTGCCCCCGCAGCAGCGCCATCGCGTCCTGCAGGGCGTCCTTGTCGGGGCCACTGATGCGCACCTGGTCGCCCTGGATGCTCGCCTGGACCTTCTTCAGCTTGGCGTCCTTGATGGCCGCCGAAACTTTCTTGGCCGTCTCGATGTCGAGCGCCTGCTTCAGCTTGATCTCGCGCCGCAGCGTGTCGCTCCCCGCCGGCACGTCCTCGCCGATGTCCAGGTTCTTCACCGGCACACCGCGCTTCACCAACTTCGCCAGCACGATGTCCCACAGCGCGCGCATGCGCATGTCGTGGTCGGTGTGCAGGCGAATGACGGCGTCGGTCCGCGAGTACTCGATGGTGAGGACCTTGGCGTCCTTGAAGTCGTAGCGCTGGCCCGACTCCTTCTGCGCCTGGTTGATGGCGTTGTCGAC
>CAYHCW010000453.1:0-2855 GCA_964355025.1 uncultured Gemmatimonas sp.
GGCGAGGACTACGAGTTCGGCGACTTCTCCCTGCGCGTCGTCCCCAACATCCACAGCGCGCTCGATCGCAAGCGGTACTACAACAATGGCCGCGGCATCGCCGGCAAGGCCCCTCGGGGCCTGCGGGCGCCGCTGCGTCGCGACGAATACCAGGAAGGCGGCAACCTGGCCTACGTGCTGCGGATGGCGGGGCACGAGGTGCTCCTCATGGGTTCGATGAACTACATCGAGCGCGAGATGGAGGGCCTGCATCCCGACATCGCCCTCGTCGGCGCCAACAGCCAGCGCCTCGAGATCCACGACTATACGGCGCGGCTGATGCGCGCACTCGGAAATCCCGCCGTCGTCATCCCGAGCCACGCCGACGCCTACGGCAATCCCAATCCGACGGCCGCGGCGCTCGCCGATGGTCGGCTCTTCCAGCAGGAAGTCGCCGCGGCCTCCCCCGCGTCGAGGTTCATCACGCCCAAGTGGTTCGAGCCCATCGTGCTGCCGGCGCGCCCCGCGCTGGCGGCATCCGGGGGCCACTCAGCCCCTGATCGCCGTGTCGTGAGCGTGCCCGGCATCGCGCCGCTGGTGCCGGCCTACTCCGAGGCCATCCGGGAGGGCAATCAGGTGTTCGTGTCGGGCATGACGGGCATCAAGCCCGGCACCCAGGACATCATCGACGGGGGCGTGGGCCCCCAGACGCGACAGACGCTCGCGAACATCCGCACGCTGCTGCAGGCCGCCGGCGCCACCATGGCGAACGTCTCCGAATGCACGGTCTTCCTGGTGGACATGGCGGACTACGCGGCGATGAATGGCGCCTACATCGAGTTCTTCCGCACGGCGCCGCCGGCCCGGGCGACACTCGCCGTCACCGCGCTGCCTCGGCCCGCCGCCCGTGTCGAGATCAAGTGCAGTGCGGTGATCCGCGACTAGCGCGGCGTCGCCTTGCGGCCCGTCGCTCCGCTGAACCAGAGGGCGTTCGGCGCGTCGGATCGCGCGGCGGCGATGTCGGGCCACCCATCGCCATCGAGGTCGCCGATGGCGATGGCGTAGACGGAGCCAAGCCCGTCATTCCAGGGTGCGGTCACGAACTGCAGCTGCTTCCCCTTGCCCTGGTTGAACAGGATCACGCCCGGCAACTCGTCGTTCCCGATCACGAGGTCGAGCAGGCCATCGTGATTCAGGTCGGCGATGGCAACCGCACCCGGCGTGACGGCGCCCGCAGACAGCGCCACGGGGTCGGCGAACGCGCGACGGCCGGTACCCGGATACACAAAGAGGCCTGCCTTCACGTCGCCGACGAACAGGTCCATGATCCCATCCCCGTCGATGTCAGCGGCAGCTGCGGCGCGAATCGTGGAGTGCTCGGGCCCGATCGCGACCGGCGGCGCGCTGAAGGCACCTGAACCGTCATTCCAGAACACGAGGTTCCGTCCGCCGTCGCGATGCGGCACAAAGAGGTCCACCGTGCCGTCCCCATCGAGGTCCGCCGCCACGATGATCGTCGCCGACTGGGTGGCCAGCGGCGTGCACGCCGGGAACGCCCCCTGCGTGTCGTTCATGCAGACGAAGCTCGGCTTGCCGGCGCTCGTGCCCCCACTCCGGTTGGCCACAATCAGGTCGGGGCGCGCATCTCCATTGAGGTCGGCCACGGTCACGTACCTCGTGGACCACTCCGGGGCGCCAAACGTGCTCGCGACGCGGAAGTGCCCCGTGCCGTCATTGAGGTAGACCAGCTTCTGGTCGGGTTTGTCGTTGCTGGCCACCACGTCGAGGTCGCCATCGCCGTCGAGGTCGGCGAGTGCCGCCGAGTAGGTGCGGTCTGCCTCGTCGCGCAGCGGGTCAGCGCTGAAGTGCCCCTTGCCGTCGTTGCGGAGCACGAGGTCCTGCAGCGGCCAGTGACGCCCCTTGGCCAGCACGATGTCGAGATCACCGTCGCGATCGATGTCACCGAGGCTCACGCCGGCGGACGTCGCGCCCTGCGCTTCGAGCAGGACAACGCGATCGAAGGCGCGCGGCGCGGCCGCCGCGCGGGGTGGGGACTGCGCAGCGAGAGGCAGTGCGAGCAGCGTGAAGACGGCGAGCGGGAGTCGGCGCATGGCGAGTTGAGAGGGTGACTGACCTCCGTGTACGATACGGAGCGCCCGACGACGCGCTACCCGGGAGGCGGGCTTTCCTTTCCGTCGTCGCCCCGTATCGGCTCCTTGAGGCGGGCGAGGGCAGCCCGCGCACCATCCGCCTCGCGCCCCACGGGAAACATCGTCAGGAACCGGCGCAGCTCAACCATCGCGCGGCCCGCATCGCCGCCCGGGGCAAGGTGGATGTCGATGATCTTCTGGGACGCGTATTGCACGTGTTCGTCGCGAATGCCGGGCAGTCGCCGGGCCCGCTCGAACAACTCCAGCGCCGCCGGAACATCGCGCATCTGCCGCAGTTGCAGGTCGGCCGCGCGCAGCAACGGTGACGGGTTGCCGGGGAATTCCGCCGCGACCTTCAGCCAGGCCGCGAGCGCCTCGGTGTACTTCTCCTGCACCTCCAACGCCTGGATGTGCGAGAACTGCGGCGCGTACGTCCCTCTCGCCTCGGGCATGGTGAGCTGTTGCGCGAGCGAACTGCTCGCGCTGAACAGCGCCCGCGTGATGCCGCCAAAGAGGGCGGCGAAGATCACAGCTCCCACGAGGGCGGCCAGCCACAGGGGCGCCCTGGGCGCGAGGCCCGCCACCTGGAGCAGGATCGAGAAGAACGCGCCAAGCACCGCGCCGTAGAAGCCCTGCATCAGGCCGCTGTGCGCAAACTTCGTCGTTCGGTTCTCGAGCGCCATCTGGCAATCATACTGCAACGGAGCCGCCGGTGCCTCCGGTCGG
>CAYHCW010000454.1:0-2853 GCA_964355025.1 uncultured Gemmatimonas sp.
CCGCTGCATGTGCACGGCCTGCTTGAGCTCGTGGTCCGACCACTTCCAGTGGAAGCGAAGCACGGGGATGCCCCACTGGTCCACCACCTCGGGGTCGACCTCGCAGTAGCTGTCCTCGTTGGGAATCATCTCGCCGCGGCCGTCGAACCAGACGTGCGAGCCGTAGTAGCGGCGCGCGGCCTCCTTGTACGACTTGCCATAGGCACCCTGCGTGAGTCCCTCGAGGAAGTTGAACGAGCCGTTGCCGGGCATGCCGCGACCGCCGCCGAACTCCACGTGGTAGCCGCGCGCGAAACCCAGCTTGCCGGCGAGCTGGTCCTTGTACTTCCACCACGGGATGTACATGTGCATCGCCGAGGCGCCGTCGTTGTTGTGCGGCGGCAGGTTCTCGAGGGCGGGGATCTGTCCGCCGATGCCGGCGCCGACGGTGTCCATCAGGTACTTGCCCACGAGGCCGCTGCTGTTGGAGAGCCCCGCCGGGAACTGCGGGCTCGTGCTGTTCAAGAGGATGCGCGCCGTCTCGGCAGCGCTGGCGGCGAGCACCACGATGCGGGCGCTGACGTGACGGTCAGTGCGCGTACGCTTGTCGATGTAGTGCACGCCGGTCGCGAGCCCACGCGCGTCGACGCTCACCGCGCGCACCATCGCGTCGGGGACGATGTCGACGTTGCCGGTGGCCAGCGCGGGCGGCAGGAGCACCGTCGTGGACTGGAAGTTCGCCTTGATGGAACAGCCCGAGCCGCACGGCGTGGCGTAGAAGCACGCCATGCGCGACTTCATGGACTCCCGCAGCACGCGCTGGGCGAGCGGGTTGTTGGGGTGCAGCTTCTTCGGCAAGCGCTCGAAGTCCTGCGTCTTCGTCATGATCGCCAGGTGCGCGGGGATGACGGGAATGCCCATCGGTGCGGCGTGCTTCTTCGTCAGCAGTTCGACCGCGCGGGGCGCCGGGGCAGGCTGCAGCACACCCGGCGACGAGCGCGGTGTGTTCTCGAGGTCGTCGTCGCCGCCGTAGACGCCGATGAGCATCTCGGTCTTGTCGTAGTACGGCGCAAGATCGGCGTAGGTCAATGGCCAGTCGGCGCCCAGTCCATCGCGCGATTTCGGCTTGAAGTCGTACTCGCCCATGCGCAACGAGATGCGTCCCCAGTGGTTGGTGCGCCCGCCCATCATGCGCGCGCGCCACCACATGAAGTCGGAGCCCGGCGCCTTGGTGTAGGGCTCGCCGGGCACTTCCCAGCCACCGTCCACGGTGGCGTCGTAGAAGCCGAAGGGCTTCTCGCGCGAGCCGGCGCCGCGCAGCGGGGCGTCGCGCGGAAGCTTGAACATCGGCGTCTCGCGCACGGGGTCATACGAACGGCCGGCTTCGAGGACGAGCACCTTCAGCCCAGCGACGGCCAGCTGGTAGGCGGCCATGCCGCCACCCGCGCCCGATCCGACGATAATGACGTCGTACTTCGTCTGCGACTTCGGACTGCCCTGGATCACCCGGAGCGCTCCTCGGAGGAATTTCGGGAGAATCTACAGCGGAACGCGCCAGAATGTCGCATCTTCAAGGACGACACGGGAGGGACGATGTTTGAAGATGCCGAACTGGGACACTCCGTAGACAAGGCGACGTTTGATGCGCGGGTGCCCGCGCTGCGCTCGGCGCTGCTGGAGGCGCAATTCGAGCTCAAGGACCGCAAGGCGTTTCCCGTGGTGCTGCTCGTCGGCGGTGTCGAGGGGGGCGGGCGCGGCGAGACGGTGAACGCGCTCACCTCGTGGCTCGATCCGCGCCATGTCGAGGTCAACGGCCTCGGGGATCCCTCCGATGAGGAACTCGAGCGGCCGAGGTTATGGCGGTTCTGGCGCGCCCTGCCGCCGAAGGGAAAGGTCGGGGTCTTCTTTGGCTCGTGGTACACCTACCCGATCCTTCGGGCGGCCCTGACCAAGGGGAAGGTGCGCTGGGCCAGGCTCGACGAGCGCATCGACGAGATCGTGCGCTTCGAACGCATGCTCGCCGAGGAAGGGGCGCTGGTGCTGAAGTTCTGGTTTCACCTGTCCAAGGACGCGCAGCGCAAGCGCATCAAGGAGTTCAAGAAGGACCCCGCGACCCGGTGGCGCGTGACGGGCATCGATGAGGACTATTTTTCGCAGTACAACCGGTTTCGCGACGTGTCCGAGCGGGTGCTGCGGCACACCTCGACGGCGCTGGCGCCGTGGCTCGTGGTGGAAGGCGTGGACCGCCGGTACCGCGAGTTGTTCGTCGCCGAAGAACTGCTGCGCGCCCTGCGCAGCCGGCTCGACACGCCGCGAGCAGCCGATCCCGTGCCGACCCGGGCGAGCACGTCGCCCGAGGTCGATGCCAAGCGCACGCTGCTCACCGAACTCGATCTCACCAAGAAGGTCCCCAAGGCTCGCTACGACAAGGAGCTCGAGAAATGGCAGGGCCAGCTCGCCCTGCTCACACGCCACAAGCGGTTCCGCGAACGGTCGATGGTGGTGGTGTTCGAGGGAAACGACGCGGCGGGGAAAGGTGGAACGATTCGCCGGTTCACCGGCGCGGTCGATGCGCGCTACGTGCGCGTGGTACCGGTGGCGGCGCCGACCGACGAAGAGAAGGCGCATCCGTATCTTTGGCGCTTCTGGCGGCAGCTGCCCCGGCGCGGGCACATCACCGTCTTTGACCGCTCGTGGTACGGGCGCGTGCTGGTGGAGCGCGTGGAGGGGTTCTGCTCACCGTACGACTGGGAGCGCGCCTATTCCGAGATCACCGACTTCGAAGAGGAGCTGACCGGCCACGGCACGGTGGTCGCCAAGTTCTGGCTGGCCGTGTCAAAGGACGAGCAGCTGCGGCGCTTCAAGGAGCGCGAG
>CAYHCW010000455.1:0-2851 GCA_964355025.1 uncultured Gemmatimonas sp.
AGATCGACAAGATCAAGGCACAGGGCGACGCGAGCGCCAAGATGGCCGAGGCCATCGCCCTGGCGCAGCAGCGCATCGTCGTGCTCGAGAAGCAGGTCGGCAAGCCCTGATCGTCGGCAATCCACGCACCCAACGCCGCCGCCCATGCGCGTCGCCATGCGCACCCTGCTTGCAGGCGTAGCCACGCTCGGGGCGTGCGCCACGTCCGGCCTGCAGTACGGCCGAGACGGACTGGCTCCGGTGGATCACGTGGTGCGCGCCAGCCTGGTCGCCGGGCAGTACGGCTCGGCGTACGAGGCCGCCCTCGGCACGGACGCCCGGTTGCGCGACCGCCTGCTGCGCGCGCTCTCGGTGGGCACGCTCGGCTTGTATGCCAGCCGTACCGATTCCAGCGTGTGGGCGCTCGACCGGGCCTATGCGATCGCCGAAGACCGGTGGAGCAAGCGGCTCGTCAACGCCGCCGCGTCGGTCGCGGTGAACGACTATGTGCTTCCGTATTCGCCGGGACCGACCGAGCGCCTGTTCATCCCGTTTTATGGTGCGCTGTCGTGGCTTTCGCGAGGCGACTACGATGATGCGGCGGTCGAGGCGCGTCGCCTCGTGCAACAGCTTGGCGAAGCGCCGGCCGACAGCGGCGCGCTCGCCCCCGACGAACTGCGCGGCCTCCTGCACTATGTGGCGGGTGCGGTGTTCGAGACGGCGGGCGATCGCTCCGCCGCCGATGTGGCGTACCGAAATGCCGCGCGTCTGGTGACGGTGCCGGTGCGTCGCGACACGTCGCTGGCCGACTCGCTGGCCGGTGACGTCGTGGTCGTGCTCGAGCAGGGGTTTGTCGGGCACCCGGCGCCGCGCGACGAGACCATCTGGGTCACGCGCGACGAGCTCTCCGCACTGCGCCGGGCCGGCGACGACCATCAGGTGCTCACGGCGGGGCGCGTTCGGGTGCGCGAAGGGATGCTGGGCTACGGCCCCTGGTATTCGCGTCGCGGGTTCGAGATGGGACTGTCGATCAAGTGGACGGAGTTTCGCGACGGACGAGCCATCGCGCGCGCCATCTCCGTCGATGCCACGGGCGCCTCGCAGCCACTGCCCCGCGGCGGCAACGTCACGAGCGCGGTGCGCACCGACTACGAGCGGGGCGGGCCGGCCCGGTTCACGCGCGCGCTGCTGCGCGCGTCGATGCGCGCCGTACTCACCAAGGCGGCGGGCGACCAGCTGGCGAAGGCGGGCGACGACGACACACGCCGCGGGGCATCGCGCGCCGGGCGAGCGGATCGTGGGCGCAGCACGGCGCCCGTGGTGACGCGGCCGGAGCGAACGGACGTTCGATCGCAGGGAAGGGACGAAGCGAAGGGCCGCGACGCCAGTGTGGTGGGGCACGTGCTGGCCGGCATCGGTCTCTTCGCGCTGGCCACGGCTGCTGAGGTCAACGATTCACCAGACCTGCGCAGCTGGAACCTGCTGCCGCACGACCTCCGCGTGGTGCGCCTGCGGCTGCGCGCCGGCGATCAGGACATACGAGCGATCGTCGACGGCGTGGAGGTGATGCTGGGGCATGCCGTGGTGCGCGCGGGGCAGGTGACGGTGCTGAGCCAGCGCCTGTTTCAGGCGCCTGCGCGGCCGGCGCAGGTGGCGGGCGCGCTCCCCACGGCTCCCTGAGTGACCGGCTAGGTCGTCGCCCGCCAGGCGGCTTCGAAGTCGCGCACCACCTCGCCCGCCGGCACAATCGCGTCGATCGTCGCCACGCTGCGCCCGGCCTGCCAGTACTCGTTGGCGCCGGTGCCGCCACGCTGCTGGTCACGCTTGAGCTGCCACAGCCCCCTGAGGCCAAACCAGGTGCGCGCCCAGTGCTTGGTCTTGCGCCCCTTGAACATCCATCGGGCGATGGGCCCGACCTTCGTGCCGAGCCGCTGGATGTACGGCGTGTTGATGACGCTCACCGGCACGCCGCTCAGACGTTCGGTGCTCACGATGTCCTGCTCCCGCGCGGTGACGATGGCCTGCTTGTACGCCGCGCCCGTCTTGCATTCGGTGGTGGCGATGAAGCGCGTGCCAAGCTGCACGGCGGCGTAGCCGATGGCGAGTTGCGCCACAAACTCCGGCGCGCTCCCCACGCCGCCGGCGCTGACGAGCGGAAGGCCAAGCGGCCCCAACTCATCGAAGAGCGCGCGCGGGTCCTTGTCGCCCAGGTGTCCGCCGGCGCGGTTGTTCACCGCAATCAGGCCGTCCACGCCCTCGTCGCGCGCTTTCTCGCCCCAGCGCGCGTTGATGACGTCGTGATACACGACGCCACCGGCGGCGTGCACCCTGTCCACGACCCAGCGAGGGTTGCCGAGCGAGGTGAGGAAGAAGCGCACGCCTTCCTCGAGCGCAATCTCCACCCACTTGATCATCCGCTGTTCGTAGACGCGCGACGACTTCTCCACCAGTGCGTTGAAGCCGATGGGATGGCCCTCGGCGAGCCGATGCATGAGCCGCAGTCCTTCGCGATAGTCGTGCCCGTGCACGTACGTGAGCGAGATGGGCTGCACGATGCCGATGGCGCCCGCCTTCGAGACCGCCGCGACCAGCTCGGGATTGCTGCACGGATACATCGGGCCGCCGATGAGCGGCACGGTGGCGCCCGACTGTTGCAGGAAGCGCTGCTGCGGGTTGGCGCTCATGCGGGAATGGGGCCGAGTTTCCACGTCACCGTGGCGCGGGCCACGACGTCGCCGGCCTCGTCGGTCACGTCGGACACGAAGTCGTACTCGCCCGGCGCGAGATCCGGCGCCACCAAGCAGCGGCTCTCGGCCACCAGCACGCCGCGCGCCTTCTTGAAGTACTCGATGCCGATCTTCGTCACGATGCC
>CAYHCW010000456.1:0-2850 GCA_964355025.1 uncultured Gemmatimonas sp.
GTGCCACTGGGCAAACGGCATCGATCCCGAGTCGAACCAGGTGTCCACCACCTCGGTGACGCGGTGCATCGTCCCGTCGCATTCGCCGCACGGCCACACGTAGCCATCGATGTGCGGCTTGTGCGGATCGAAGCCCACGCCCAGCGCGTGCCCCGTGCGCACCGCCAGCTCGGCAAAGCTGCCGATCACCTCGCGGTGCGTCGTGTCGGCGTCGCAGACCCACACCGGCAGCGGCGTTCCCCAAAAACGGTCGCGCGAGATGGCCCAGTCGATGTTGTTCTCCAGCCACGAACCGAACCGCCCGGCCCCCACTTCGGCCGGGCTCCAGTTCACCGCCGCGTTGCGCGCGATCATCGCGTCCTTGAACGCGGTGGTGCGCACGAACCACGACGAGCGCGCGAAGGACAGCAGCGGCGTCTTGCAGCGCCAGCAGTGGGGATAGCTGTGCGTGAAGCGGCCGTCCTTCCACAGCACGCCGCGCTGCTTCAGCTCCTCGATGATCAGCGGGTCGGCCGCCTTCACGAACAGCCCGCCCACCACCGGCATGTCGGCCGGAAACTCGCCGCGCGCGTTCACCGGCTGCAGGAAGGCCAGCTCGTACTGGCGCCCCGCCGCGTAGTCATCGGCGCCGAACGCCGGCGCGAGGTGCACCACGCCCGTGCCGTCATCGGCCGACACGAAGTCGGCGGTCACCACGATCTCGCGCGCGCCGTCACCGTACGCCACCCAGTCGAGCGGGCGCTGGTAATGCGCCCCCGCCAGCGACCGCCCCGCGAACGTGTCCACCACGTCCCACCGGTCGGTCCAGTCGGCGCCCATCACCGCGCTCACGCGCGCTTCGGCGAGGATCACCGTCCACTCCGCGCCGGACTTCTTGCGCAGTTCCACGTAGCTGAGCTCGGGGTTCACGGCGAGCGCCGCGTTCGACACGAGCGTCCACGGCGTGGTCGTCCACACCAGGATGCGGCGTTCGCCGATCTTGCCGGGCTGCGACAGCTTCAACTGCAGGTAGACCGAGGGGTCCTCGACGTCCTCGTACCCCTGCGCCACTTCGTGGCTCGACAGCGCGGTGCCGCAGCGCGGGCAGTACGGCAGGATCTTGTGCCCCTGATACAGCAGGCCCTTGGCATGCAGCATCGACAGCGCCCACCAGACACTCTCCACGTACCCGCTGTGGTACGTGACGTAGGCGTTCTCGTAATCGAGCCAGAAGCCGATGCGTCCCGACAGCTTCTCCCAGTCGTCGCGGTACTTCCACACGCTCTCGCGGCACAGGCGGTTGAACTCGGCCACGCCCACGCGTTCGATGTCCTGCTTGCCGCTGATGCCGAGCGCCTTCTCCACCTCGATCTCGACGGGCAACCCGTGCGTGTCCCACCCCGCCTTGCGATCGACGCGAAACCCCTTCATCGCGCGATGCCGGCAGAAGAGGTCCTTCACGGTGCGGGAGAACAGGTGATGGATGCCCGGACGGCCGTTGGCCGTCGGTGGTCCCTCGAAGAAGACCCAGCGCGGTGCGTCGGCGCGCGCGGCCAGCGACTGCTCAAAGAGCTTCTCCTCGGTCCACCGCGCGAGCAGCTCGCGCTCCACCGCGTCCGCCGGGCGGTCCGGCGGCAGCAGCGCAAAGCGCGGCGTGGTCGATGCCGGCTGCGTCACATCTGCTCCAGGACGCCGCGCACGAGCGTGGTGAGGTTGGGCTCGGCGCCATTGGCCGTCGCGATGATCGTCTCGAGATGCGCGGGCTGCAGCGAGTCGGGCAGGCAGAGGTCGGTGATGATCGACAACCCCAGCACGCGCATGCCCGCCTGCACGGCCACGATCACCTCGGGTACCGTGCTCATGCCCACGACGTCGGCGCCGAGCGCGCGGAGCATGCGGTATTCGGCGCGCGTCTCGAGGTTCGGCCCCGCGACCGCCACGTACACGCCCTCGCGGAGCGTGAGGCCGAGTGCGGCGGCCACCCGCCGCGCGGCGGCGAGCAGCGCGGGGTCGTACGGCGCGCTCATGTCGGGAAACCGGTCGCCGAGCGCCGCGTGGTGCGGCCCGATGAGCGGGTTGTCCCCCAGCAGGTTGATATGATCGGCAATGAGCATCAGGTCGCCCGGCGCCCACTGCGGATGCATGCCGCCGCACGCGTTCGACACCACGAGCGTTGACGCGCCCAGCGCGCGCAGCACCCGCACGGGAAACGTGACCTGCTGCAGCGAATACCCCTCGTAGCGGTGAAACCGCCCCTGCATTGCCATCACGCGCCGGCCGCCCAGCGTGCCCACCAGCAGGCGCCCCGCGTGCGATTCCACCGTGGAGAGTGGGAAGCCCGGCACCTCGCCGTAGGGAATCTCGCACTCCACCGCGATGGCCCGCCCCAGCGCGCCGAGCCCGGTGCCAAGCACCAGCGCCACCTCGGGCACGAGCGGTGTACGCGCGCGCACGGCGGCCACCGCCGCGTCAATCGACGTGGCCGTATGCGCGTGTTCGGAACCCGGAAATCGGACGGTCATAGGGATGCGCGGTCCTACTTCGCTTCGTCCTCGTCGCCGCCCGCATCGAGCCAGCTCGGCGACTTCTCCTTCGCCGCCCCCTGTGCCTGTTCGCCCTGCACTGGCCGTTCCGGGGCGGGTGTCTCCTCGGCGGCCTTCAGCTCGCTCAACTGGCGCTCGGTGAAGGCGCGCCACTGCGCGATGTACGCCTTGCGCGCACGCTCCAGCGCCTCGATCTGCAATTGCAGGCTGCGCACGTTTTGGCGCGATTCCTCCACCAGCTTCTCGCCTTCGGCGCGCGCCTCGCGCAGGATCAGCTGGGCCTCACGCTCGGCCTGCTCGCGCGTCTCGGCGCGCAGTTGCTGCGCGG
>CAYHCW010000457.1:0-1266 GCA_964355025.1 uncultured Gemmatimonas sp.
GTGCATCACGCAGGCGGCGGTGATCGACCAGATCCTGGCGCACCTGCGCACGCGCGGCGCTGCTGGGGCGCTGCTGGGGCGCCGCTTGGGGCGCCGTTTGGGGCGCGCAGCCCGCCCGCGAATGCGGCGTGCACGCTGGTCCGGCATCGAACCTCCGCCAGGCGACGACGACCCACCGCGGGGCCGACCGGCCGAAGCGCAGCGCGGGCAGACGGGCGAGAGACGGGCGGAAGACTCCACCTGCACTGCACAGGGCTGGTGCCGCGGCGTGACGTGTCGCGCCATACGAGCGTAACCGCACTTGCGGTGGCCTCTCGAGGTGTATAGTTTATTATCACTGTCGCGAGAATCGACATCTCTTTAGCCGCCCGCCATGTCGAATCTCCCCGTGAACTCGTTCGAGTCGCGAATCCAGCGGTCCACCAGCGTTCGCCCACTCATTGTGGCGTTCGCGGCGGTTGCGATTCTGATCGTGGCCGCCGCGTACCTCGTTCTGCGGTCGTACTCGCGCACTGAAGAGCGCGCCGAAGGCGCCATGTTACTCGCCACGGCGCGACTGCAGAGTGAACTCATTCGGAGCAACATCGCACGGCACGCGCAGGACGCTCGCCTGCTTGCGTTGCGCTCCGTAACCTGGCGCAGCGTCGATCCGCGGACGCCGGCGAACCTGCGCCGGAGCGCAAGGCATGGCCTCGCTCTCGCGGTCCGGCAGACCGAACAGACGTACGGCTACAAACAGTGCGACCTTTTCGACCGCGCGTTGCGCCAGGTGTATCCTCTGGCGCAGCACGTCGAAGCTGACGAAAGGCAGTTCCTGCAGCGTGTACTCGATACGCGCACCATGCAGTTGCTCCCCTTGCGCGTCGATTCGTCGGGTGCCCTGGAATACGGGGTCGCCTATCCGGTCTTCGCGGACGGCGATTCCACCACGCAGGTGGCTGGCGTCGTGTATCTCGTGATCGACGCGACAGAGCAACTGCTTCCGCTGCTGTCGCAGGAGCAGGACGTCTATCGGGGCAAGGAAAGCGTGCTCTCCCAATTCGAGGGAGGCGCCATTGCATTCGTGGCAGCGAGCGGAACCGGCGGAGGCCTCAGGCCGTTGAGCCTACGCAGCGCGTTGAGCGACACGCTCACCGTTGGCGCGAAACTGCACGCCGCGGACAGCAACACGATCGTTCACGGCACGGACTATCGTGGCGTGCCGGTATTTGCGGGGGGACGCCGCGTGCTCGGCACCCCGTGGCTCGTCATTGCCAAGCAGGAAAC
>CAYHCW010000457.1:1366-2849 GCA_964355025.1 uncultured Gemmatimonas sp.
GCTTCCACGAGTGTGCAGGAGGTCTACGAGTCGGTCTGCCGGATGGCCGTCGACGATGGTCCGTTTACGCGCGTATGGGTCGGCTCGGTAGAACGCGCGATGGACCGCGTGCTCCCCATCGCGTGGGCCGGCTCGGGCGGCGACAACGTCAGGGATTGCTTCGAGACGAACGGTCTGTCGCTCTCCGCCAACGACGGGCCGACCGCGCGCGCGGTTAGGACGGCCTGCGCGGTCGTGGAGAACGACATCGCGCGCGCCGCGCACGACACCCCGTGCCACGCCAGCTCCTTCCAGCACGGCATTACGGCGTCCGCGACGCTCCCGGTCGTTGTCGCCGGCGAGGTCGTGGCGGTGGTGACGTTCGACGCTGGCTCCGCCGGCTTCTTCAGCGACGAAATCATCGGGCTCCTCGGGGAAGTCACACGCCAGATTGCGATGGTCATGCAGGCGCTGGGGGCGGACGAGCGGCGTCGCGCCGAGGCGGAGCTGCGGCGTGCGTACGAGCGCGTGCAAGCCAGCGACGAGCGCTTCGCCGTCGCCATGGCCGCCTCGTCCGAAGGCATATGGGAAGTTGATATTCGGACGCTCACACTCAGCTTCAACGACACGTACGCGACGATGCTGGGCTATTTGCCTACCGAAATGCCGCGGCAGGTGGACCCATGGCGGCAGCTGCTGCACGCGGACGACCGCGAACGCGTCTGGTCAGATTTTGGTGCGTCGCTCCTGAAGGACACGCAGTTTGCCCACGAGTTTCTCCTGCGCGCCAAGGGCGGAACTTATCGTTGGATGCAGGTGCGAGGCCGGGTGATCGAGCGGGACAAGCACGGGACGGCCGTACGCGTGGTGGGCACCCAGACCGACCTCACCACCCGACGTGAAGCGGAGGACGAGACGCGCCGAGCCAGGGAACTGGCAGACTCGGCCAACCGCGCCAAGTCGGCTTTTCTGGCGGTCATGAGCCACGAGATTCGCACCCCGCTCAATGGCGTGATTGCCATGGCCGAGATATTGGCGCAGAGCCCCCTCCCGCCAGGCGACGCCGATGCGGTGCAGACCATCCGGGACTCAGCCGGCAGCCTGCTCGCCGTCATTGATGACGTGCTCGACTTCTCCAAGATCGAAGCCGGACGCTTGCAGATGGACCTCAGCGACGTATCGCTGCAGGACCTCTCGGAAACCCTCGCGGCGTCGCTGCTTCCCGTTGCGGACGCGCGCGACGTCGACCTGCTGTTGTTTGTGGCTCCCGAGGTGCCGCGCCTCGTGCATGCGGACCCGACGCGCGTGCGGCAGATCCTGTACAACCTCGTGGGAAACGCCATTAAGTTCAGCGCCGGCTGGCCGGAGCATCGCGGGCGCGTGGAGCTGCGGCTCGAGGTCGATCGCGAATCGCCGTTGCGGCTTTCGCTGCAAGTGATCGACACCGGTATCGGCATGACACCGGAGACGATCGGGCGCCTCTTCACCTCGTTTACACAGGCGG
>CAYHCW010000458.1:0-2846 GCA_964355025.1 uncultured Gemmatimonas sp.
CGAGCCCCCCGGCGAATGTCGGGTGCGACACGCCCGGCCACGCCGTCGACTCCTCGGCCAGCGTCACCGCGCCCGGATGACGTGCGTACACGGCCTCGTTCAGCCGTCGGAGGAAGGCGACCGCCTCCAGGTTCTCGCGCCCGCCGTCGCGATTGGGGACCCACTCGCCGGGTTTGCGCGAGTAGTCGAGGTAGAGCATCGACGCCACGGCATCGACCCGCAGTCCATCGACGTGGTACCGGTCGAGCCAGAACAGCGCGTTGGCCACCAGGTAGTTCACCACCTCGCGGCGCCCAAAGTTGAAGATCGCCGTGTTCCAGTCGGGGTGGAATCCGAGGCGCGGATCCTCGTGCTCGTACAGCGCGGTGCCGTCAAAGCGCCCGATGCCGTGCTCGTCCACGGGGAAGTGGGCCGGCACCCAATCGACGATGACGCCCAGTCCGGCGGCGTGAAAGCGGTCGACCAGCCGCGCAAAGCCATCGGGTGCGCCAAAGCGCGCCGTCGGCGCAAAGAGGCCGATGGGCTGGTATCCCCACGAGGCGTCCAGCGGATGCTCGTTGACCGGCATCAACTCGACGTGCGTGAAGCCCATCTGCGTCACGTAGGGCACGAGCGTATCGGCGAGCTCGTCGTAGCTCAGCCACCGGTTGTGTTCGCCGCGACGCCACGACCCGAGGTGGAGCTCGTAAATGGACATCGGGGCGCGGCGATGCGACCGCGCCTCGCGCGTCGCCATCCACTCGCCGTCGGTCCAGCGGAACGCGGTCGTGTCGCAGACGATCGACGCCGTGGACGGCCGCATCTCGGCGCCGAAGCCCACCGGATCGGACTTGAGCGGGAGGAGCTCGCCGGCGCTGCCAATGAGCTCGTACTTGTACAGCGCGCCGACGCCGAGTCCGGGCACAAAGATCTCCCACACGCCCGTGCCGTGGCGCAGCCGCATGACGTGGCGCCGGCCGTCCCACCCATTGAAGTCGCCGACGACCGCCACGCGCCGGGCGTTTGGCGCCCAGACGGCAAAGCAGGTGCCCGACGATTCCTCGTGCTCCATCACGTGGGCCCCGAGGCGGTCATACAGGTTGGCGTGGGTGCCCTCGCCGATCAGCCAGTCATCCATGGGCCCCAGCACCGGGCCGTACGCATACGCGTCGTCCACGGTCCAGGAGTGGCTGCCGGCCGTGGCGCGCAGCGCGTAGCGCGCGCGCGCCGTGATGGCTCCCTCAAAGAGCCCTGCCGGGTGCCGGCATTCGAGGAGCGCCAGCACGCGCCCATCGGGGGCGACGACGTGCACCGCTTCGGCTCCGGGAACGAACGCGCGCACCACGAACCCTCCGTCAAGCGCGTGCAGCCCAAGCACGGCGAACGGGTCCGCGTGGCGCCCCGCGATGATCGCACTGATCACCGTCGCGCTGAGCGAACCCGCGCGCACGCCGGTCCCGGCAGCGGGGCCCGCGGCGCCCGGCGCCGGAGCGTCAGATCGATTCCGGGGAGGCATTCCAGATGTCCTGCGCATACTCGAGGATTGCGCGATCGGCCGAGAACCACGCCATGTGCGCCGTGTTCAGGATCGACGAGCGCCACCACGCCACCGGGTCGCGCCACCGCGCGTCAACCTCGCGCTGCCGGGTGCGATACGACTCGAAGTCGGCCGTCACCAGGAAGTGGTCGTGGTGGCGCAGCGTGTCCACCAGGCCGCGGTACCGCCCGCGGTCATCGGGCGAGAAGACGCCCGACTCGAGCTCGTCGAGCACCTCGCGCAGCGCGGACGACCCCTCGAGCGCCGCGGCGCTGCCGACGCCGGCACGCCGATGCGCCTCGACCTCTTCGGCCAGCAGCCCGAAGATGAAGATGTTCTCGGCGCCCACGTGCTCCTTGATCTCGATGTTCGCGCCGTCCAGCGTGCCGATGGTCAGCGCGCCGTTGAGCGCGAACTTCATGTTGCCGGTGCCCGACGCCTCCATGCCCGCCGTGGAGATCTGCTCCGAGAGGTCCGCCGCCGGGATGATCACCTCGGCGAGGCTCACGTTGTAGTTCGGCAGGAAGACGACCTTCAGGCGGTCGCGCACCAGCGGGTCGCGGTTGACGATGCGCGCCACGTCGTTGATCAGCTTGATGATCAGCTTGGCCTGATGGTAGCCCGCCGCCGCCTTGCCGGCGAAGATCTTCACGCGCGGCACCCACTGGCCCGTGGGATGCGCGCGCATGGCGTTGTACAGGGCGATGGTCTCGAGGATGTTGAGCAGCTGCCGCTTGTACTCGTGCATGCGCTTGATGTGGACGTCGAAGATCGCGTCGGGGTTGAGCGACAGCGACAGCTTCTCGGCCACCAGGCGCCCCAGCGCCACCTTGTTGGCCCGGCGCACGGCGGCAAAGCGCTCGCGGAACGCCGGATCCTCGGCAAAGGCCGCGAGTTCCACGAGCCGCGCCTCGTTGTCCTGCACCGACGGGCCGATGGTGCGGACAATCAGGTCGGTCAGCCCGGGGTTGGCCTGGAAGAGCCAGCGCCGGAACGTGATGCCGTTCGTCTTGTTGACGATGCGATCGGGGTACAGCGCGCCGAAGTCACGGAACACCGTCTTGCGCATCAACTCCGTGTGCAGCGCCGACACACCGTTCACCTTGTGCGAGCCGAGGAAGGCCAGGTTGCCCATGCGTACGTGGCGGCTGCCGTTCTCCTCGATCAGCGACACTTCGGCCAGCCGGCGCGCGTCGTCGCAGCCGCGCGTGCGCAACTCCTCGAGGTGCAGCTCGTTGATGAGGTAGATGATCTGCATGTGCCGCGGCAGCAGCCCTTCCATCAGCGGCACCGACCACTTCTCGAGCGCTTCGGGGAGCAGCGTGTGGTT
>CAYHCW010000459.1:0-2845 GCA_964355025.1 uncultured Gemmatimonas sp.
GCCGAGCAGTGCGCGCAGCGTGTCGTCGGCCACCGAACCCACGGTCACCGGCGCGCGCCGCGCGCCGTGCGTCTCGTCGCGGCTGAACAGCGAGACGCTCGAGTTCGTGCGGTCGAAGACGCCGACGAACACGCCGTCACGGAAGATCGGCCACGTCACGGGATAGCAGGCGATGCCGAGTTCGTCTTCCACGTTGGTGACGAGCGTGAGCGGATCCTGGCCCGAACGGTCGCACTTGTTCACGAACGTGAAGATCGGCGTGCGCCGCTTGTGGCAGACGGCGAAGAGCTGGCGCGTGCGGTCTTCGACGCCGCGCCGGTTGTCGAGCAACATCACCGCGCTGTCGCTCGCAATCAGCGTGCGAAAGGTGTCCTCGGAAAAGTCCTCGTGCCCAGGCGTGTCGAGCAGGTTGATGTCATAGCCATCGTACGAGAACTGCATCGCGCTGGAGGTAACCGAGATGCCGCGTTCCTGCTCGATCGCCATCCAGTCGGACGCCGCGTGGCGGTCGGCCCGCCGCGACTTCACCGAGCCCGCCAGGTGGATCGCGCCGCCATAGAGCAGCAGCTTCTCCGTCAGCGTCGTCTTGCCCGCATCGGGGTGGCTGATGATCGCAAACGTCCGGCGGCGCGCAATCGCGTCCGCCAGCGCGCCGGCCTCGTGGTCCTGGAGTGTCACCTGGTCTGTCACGGCTCAATCGTTACTGGTCGCTGGGCCGGAAGGCGGCACTGGGCGGGAGCCTGAAAAGTAGCCGGATGCCCGGGGCTTTGGCACTGATTGGCCGTGCCACGACGGCCGTCGCGACAATCGCCCACCCGCCGCAAAGCCGGTAGATTCCCGTGTCGCCCCGAGAGCTCCCACGCGCCCCATGCCGTGCGGCGCGGCACGAGGCCTACGAGGAACGCAATGACACGTTTGATGCGAGCGCTCCCGTTGCTCGCCGGCCTTCCCCTCGGCGCGGCCTTCGCACTCGGCGCCTGCGCGCATCCAGCAGGACGTGCGCCCCTGAGCACCAGCGCGAGCACCAGCGCCTCGCTCGCAGTGGAGATCGAGGCGCTGCGCACGGCAGCGCGCATTCCCGGCCTCGCCGTTGTCGTCCTGCGCGACACGCTGGTCGTGCTCGCCCAGGGCTTTGGCTACGCCGACGTGGAGCGCCGCGTCGCCGTGACGCCGGAAACACCGTTCAACATCGCCTCGGTCACCAAGACCATCTCGGCCGTCGTCGCGCTGCGGCTCGTCGAGCGCGGCCTGCTCGACCTCGACCGACCGATGACGAGCTACACCGGCTTCGCCGAGTTCTGCGCCGACGCGCGCGCCGGCGGCGGCATCTTCTTTGGCGACTATCCGTGTCATGCCCAGCCGTTCACGCTGCGGCACGTGCTGTCGATGTCGGCCAACGGCGTACCCGGCACGCGCTTTCTCTACAACCCGCCGTCGTACTCGTGGGCGTCGAGGCCGATGGCTCAGGTCGGTGGCGCGTCGTTTTCCGATTTGACGGCCGCCGAGGTGTTCGTGCCGGCGGGCATGCAGCATTCGACGCGCATTCACCGACGGCTCCCGCTGCGGCCCGACCTGGCACGCGAGCTTGCCCTGCCGTATCACGTCGATTCCGCGGCGGGTGTGATGCGCTCCGAACCGCCCGCGCCGCAGGGCGACGGCGCGGCTGGCGGCGTGATTTCCACGGCCATGGACCTGGCGCGCTTCGACATCGCCCTCACGAATGGCCGCCTGTTGTCGAAGGCCTCGCTCAAAACGATGTGGTCGGCCGGACGTGCGCCGTCCGGCGCCGTGCTGCCGTATGGCATCGGCTGGTTCGTGCAGCAGTTCGAGGATGAAACGCTGCTGTGGCACTCGGGTCTGTGGGAGGGCGCTTACTCGGCGCTCTACCTCAAGGCCCCGGCGCGCCACCTCACCATCATCCTGCTTGCCAACAGCGACGGACTGCGGTGGGAGAATGCCCTCGATGAGGCGGCCGTGCAGCGATCACCATTCGTGCAGGCGCTGTTGCGTGCGTTTCCCCGTCCGGCAGGAACGCCGTAGATTCGCCGCGGTTGCGCTGCCGCCTACCGCACCGCCCACAACTTGAAGTTGTCAAACGTCACCTTCGTGGGGTCGGGCAGGTCGTTCGGCGACCGCACCACGATCACGCCCACGTCGCCCGGGCCGAAGCCGGCAATCTCCTGCACCTCCACCGTCTGGCCGTTCACCTCGAACACGAAGTAGTCGTCCACGACATCCACCTTGATGACGTTCATCACCATCCCGGGCTTGATCGCGATCGACTTCGTGGGCGGCACGATGGACGTCGATGTGCCATTCTCGCGCCGGCTGATGGAATACATGCCGCGCGTGTTGAGATAGAACACCACGAATTTGTCAGGCGCCGATTGCCGCAGCACCACGCCGTACCAGAAATTCGGCGGGCTCGACACCGGTGTCGCCTCGATCACCATCGCGAAGTTGCCGAACGACCGCCCGGCCAGCGCCAGTGCCACGCCGCGCGGCGCGTTGAACGTGACCTGCATCTTGCCGTCGGCGTACTCGCTCACCGCCCTCGGGTTTGTCCCCACCCGCCAGCCGCTCGCCGGATTCGAGAAATCGTCCGCCAGCGATGGCTTCCCCTTGGTGCTCACCAGCTCGCCATCGATCTTGGGCAGCGGTCCCAGGGCCTCGGCCATCGCCGCCTGGTGCGACTCGGACAACGTCGAGTTGTCGAACTTCTTCTGCAGGTCCGGCGGCAAGTCGGTGGGGTTCGTTGCCTTGCTCAGGTCAATGCCGTCGGGGTTGTCCGGCAGGTCGTCGAGCACGTGCTTGGCGATGGAGTCCTGCTGCGCGGCCGTCAGCA
>CAYHCW010000460.1:0-2843 GCA_964355025.1 uncultured Gemmatimonas sp.
TGCACGCCGAGCGCTTTGGCTTCGGCGACCATCCGCTGGTGCTGCTGCATGGCTTCGGCACCTCCAGCTTCCTGTGGCGGAGCGTCGCCCCCGCCCTGCCGCTGGGCCAGGTGACCGCGTGGGCCCTCGACCTGCTCGGCCACGGGGAGTCGGACCGCCCGCCGGAGGGCGAGTTTGGCATTGCCGCGCAAGCCAGCTGCGTGGAGCAGGCCATGACGTCATTGCGCATTGGGCGGGCGACCCTGGTGGGCGTCGACCTGGGTGCGGCGGTCGCGCTGCGGCTCGCCGCCACGCGGCCCGCGCGCGTGCACGGCCTGGTGGTGATCAGCCCGCCGGCGCCGGGCAAGGGACGCAGCGATGACCTCTCGGAGATGGGGCGCCTCGCGGCAAAGCACCTGTTCGAAGCCACGCGCGGAATGCTGGGTGCCGCGGCCTGGCTGGGGCCGTTGCTCGAGAAGAGCGTCGCGTCCGCCGAGGCGATGCCGGTGAAGCTGGTGACCCGGTATTCGGCGCCGTTCGTGGGCGCGGACGGCGTGCGCCACCTGCAGGCGCTGGCCAACGCCGTGTCGGATGACGACATGAGCGACGTGGACCTCGGCAGGATCACGGCGCGCACGCTGGTGCTGCGGGGCGACCAGGACGCGTGGTGCACCCCGGGCGACGCGACCCGGCTGGCCACCGCGATCAAGGGCGCGGAACTCCGCACAGTGCCCGGCGTCGGCCGACTGGTGCCGGAAGAGGCTCCCGGCGCCCTGGCGGAGCTGCTCGCCGAATGGGCGCCGGTCGTGCGCGCCGCGACCCCGCTTCGGGAAGACCCGAAGGACGGCGGCTGAACGAGGCAGGAAAGCTGTGCGTTATCACTATGAAACAGGGTCTGGCCCGGTTAGCTTTTATGGACGCTCCTCTCACAATTCTTTTTACGAGATGATCAAGGGTCGAAATACTACTCGCAAGCCAAGCAACGTACCGTCGCCAAGCAGTCAGGCGCGCGATGAGCTGTTCCAGCACATCATTCGTTGCGAAGTGGCTGGGTGCGACCCGGAGCATCAGCGGGAGTGGTTCGACGAGACGATGCAGTATTTCACCGAGCGGTATCACGAGCTGTCGGCCGTAGAGATGGCCGAGCTTCGTACCCTTGGTGAGCGTTTCGCCCAGCCACCCAAGTCTGCCGCTCCGGTTCCGGTGCAAGAGAACGTCGTCGTCACCGCATAACGCACACCAGATTCACCGAAAGGCCGAACCCCCCGCCAGCAGATGACGGGGGGTTCTTGCGTTGCGGTGGCCGCCGTTTGGCGCGCAAATCAAACCCGGGGGGCGCGATCAGCGCCCGTTGGTTCGGGTGCGACGCCACACGGCGGCAAGGCGGACGCCCTCACCCAGCCCCAGCTCCACCGCAGGGCTCCAGCGCCTGCCGCGCGAGCCCTCGACGCCCAGCACCAGCATCAATCCGGCAGTGGCTCGTTCGTCTCCGTCGCGCCGGAGCGTGAAGCCGCCGCCGGCGTACGGGCCCCACCGGGTCTCCCCGAACGGGTCGAGCAGGAAGCGCATCGTGAGGTCGAGGCGCTGCGCCGCTCGCGCCTCGCCGTCCAGCACGACGGTTCCGACGCCGGCCGCCCCTCCGGCCCGGACGTACAGGCCCACCGGCACGTTGGCACCGGCCATGACCAGCACCGACGCGCGGCGCGCCACCACCGCCTCGGCGCGCATCTCTGCCTGAAGCCTCGGCGTGAGGGTGTACCCCTGGGCGGCCAGCGGCAGGGCAAACGTGACGAGCGCCACCTCCAGCGCCACGCCCAGGATGGCTCGCCGCGCGAGTTGCGCCGGGTTACGCGCGCGCACGCGCGCTCCGAAGGGCCACCGTGTAGTCGATGATGGACGCGAGCGACGCGACGCCGACGATGCCGACCGCCCACGCCGTGGACCGCGCATCAATGACGATGACTACGAGGGCGGCCAGCTGCAGCACGGTCGCCAGCTTGCCCGAAAAGCGCGCGCGGAAGACCGCCGAGCGCAACGAGGCGATGGCGCGGACGATGACAAACGCCCCGGTCACGGCAAAGTCGCGCGAGAGAAAGACGAAATACTGCAGCGTCCCGATTTGTCCCTCGAGCAGCAGCGTGCAGACGGCGACCAGCACGAAGATGCGATCAGCGAGCGGGTCGATGATGGCGCCCAGCGGGCTGAACTGGTGGCGCCGGCGGGCCAGCCAGCCATCGAGGAAGTCCGTGAGGCCCGCCACGGCGAGGATGAGCAGCCGCAGATCGTGCTGGTGGACAACCGGAAAGAGCGCCGCGAGGAACAGGCGAGACAGCGAAATCGCGTTGGGCAGCGTCGCCAGGGTGTCGCGCTCCATGCCGGGCAACATAACCCCCGGCGCCGAATGCTTGCCAGCGCCCCCGAAGCCCGATAGCTTCGCCAAAGACCCCCGCCTGACCCACTGAGGCCTCGATGGCTGAACTCGTCGAACTACTGAAGGGCGTCGCCATCTTCCAGGACCTCGATGATGGCGAGCTCGCGCGCGTCTCGGAGGTCTGCCGGACGCAGGAATTCGTGTCTGGAGAGTATGTGTTCAAGGAGGGCGAGCCGGGCAACCGGCTGTACCTCGTGATCGACGGGGAGGTGCGCATCAGCCGCATGATTCCCGGCAGCGGCGAAGAGGCGCTGGCGATCCTCAAGAAGGGCGCCCTGTTCGGCGAGATGTCGGTCGTCGATCGCAGCGAGCGGTCCACCGACGCCATTTCCAACGGCGGTTGCAAGCTGCTCACGATCTCGCGCAGCGATTTCGAGTTGCTGCTGGACTTCAACCGCGAGCTCGCCTACAAGGTGCTCTGGTCGTGCACGCG
>CAYHCW010000461.1:0-2837 GCA_964355025.1 uncultured Gemmatimonas sp.
TGCTGCGTGCGCGTGGGCATGCCGGTGGCCGGGCCGCAGCGCTGCACGTCGAAGAAGACGGCGGGGATCTCGGTGTAGTACGCCAGCCCGATGAACTCCTGCATCAGCGAGATGCCGGGCCCCGACGTGTTGGTGAACGCCCGCGCCCCCATCCACGCGGCGCCGATGGTGATGCCGGCGGCCGACAGTTCGTCCTCAGCCTGCAGGATGCAGTACTTGTTGAGCCCCGTGGCGGCGTCCACGCGGTACTTCTGGCAGAACCCCTTGAACGATTCCATCAGCGAGGTGGACGGCGTGATGGGATACCACGCGCCCACCGTGGCGCCGGCATAGACGGCGCCCAGCGCGCAGGCCGTGTTGCCGTCCATGACGATCGCGTCGCGCGTCTTGTCCATCGGCTCGAGATGAAACGGCAGCGGGCAGGGCAGGTTGGCCGTGGCGTAGTCGTAGCCCAGCTGGATGGCCGTGTGATTGGCCGTGAGCAGCGCCTTCTTCTTGCCGAATTTCTCGTTCAGCATCTGCTCGACGACCTGCATGTCGATCTTGAGCAGCGCCACCAGCGCCCCGGCATAGGCAATGTTGCGCAGCAGCGTGCGGTCGCGGTCGCGCTCGAAGGCCTGGACGCACAGTTGCCCAAAGGGAACGCCGAGGATGGTGATGTCCGGGCGCACGAGGGTCGGGTCGAGCGGCCACGACGAGTCGTACAGCAGGTATCCGCCCGGGCGCACCGTGGCAACGTCCTTGGCGTACGTCGACGGATTCAGCGCGACCACGAGGTCGATCTCGGGCGGGCGCGCCGTATAGCCGTCCTTGCTGACGCGGATCTCGTACCACGTGGGCAAGCCCTGGATGTTCGAGGGGAAGATGTTCTTGCCCGTGACGGGAATGCCCATGCGGAAGATGGCCTGCATCAGCAGGCTGTTGGCGCTGGCCGACCCCGTGCCGTTGACGGTGGCCATCTTGAACGCAAAATCGTTGGTCCCGCTCATCGGTGCTCCGCGCCGGCGTACGGCAGCAGCAGGTCGAACTGGCGCATCTCAAAGGCGGCGGTGGGGCAGCGTTCGGCGCAGAGGCCGCAATGCAGGCACACATCCTCGTCCTTCACCATCACGCGCTTGGTCTGCGGCAGCGCGCCCGAGACAAAGATATCCTGGTCGATGTTGACCGCCGGCGCCGACAGGCGCGTGCGCAGCTCGTCGAGCGGCAACTCGGTGGTGATGGTCAGGCAGCTGGTGGGACAGACGTCGACGCAGGCATCGCACTCGATGCACAGCGTGTCGGTGAAGTGCGTCTCTATGTCGCAGTTGAGGCAGCGCTCCACCTCGCGCGCCGCCTGCTCGGGCGTGAAGCCCAGCTCCACCTCGACGCTCACCGCGCTGAAGCGCTTCACGAGCTCCTCGTGCTGCATCCTGGCGCGCGGCGACACGTTGTAGTCGTTGCTGTAATTCCAGCTGCCCAGGCCGAGCTTGGCGCTCACGAGGTTCATGCCGTGGGCGGGCCGCTGCGTGACGTCGCGCCCCGAGCACTGCAGGTGGATGGAGATGGCCGCCTGGTGCCCGTGCTCCACCGCCCAGATGATGTTCTGCGGTCCCCAGGCGGCGTCGCCGCCAAAGAAGACGCCCGCGCGCGAACACTGGTGCGTGAGCTTGTCCACCACCGGCATGTCCCACTGGTCGAATTCGATGCCGACGTCGCGCTCGATCCACGGAAAGGCGTTGTCCTGGCCGATGGCGAGTATGACCGCGTCGCACGGAATGACGACGGTCTCCACGACCGTGCTCTTCTGGCGGCCGTTGGCGTCCTCGGTCCAGTTCAGGCGCTCGAACTCCAGCCCGGTCAGCGTCCCGTTCTCGATGATGAACCGCTTGGGCGCGTGGTTCTCGAGGATTTCCACCTCCTCTTCTTCGGCATCTTCGAGTTCCCACGGCGAGGCCTTGAAGTGCTTGCGGCCGCGACGGGCGATCACCTTCACGTCGGTGGCGCCCAGGCGCTTGGATGTGCGGCAGCAATCCATGGCCGTGTTGCCGACGCCGATGATGATCACTCGCGGCTCGATGGTCTCGGTGTGCCCAAAGTGCACGCTGGCCAGCCAGTCGATGCCGATGTGGATGTTCTTCGAGTCCCAGCGGCCGGGGATGTCGAGCTCCTTTCCCTTGGGCGCGCCGCTGCCCACAAAGACGGCATCGTATCCGTCGGCCAGCAGCGCCTTCATGCTCTCCACCGGGGTGCCGTACTTCATGGTGGCGCCCATGTCGATGATGTAGCCGCACTCGTCGTCCAGCACCTGCGCCGGCAACCGGAACGACGGGATGTTGAAGCGCATCAGCCCGCCGGGCGTGTGGTGCTTCTCGTAGATGGTGACGTCGTAGCCCAGCGGGAGCAGGTCGTTGGCGACGGTCAGCGACGACGGTCCCGCGCCGATGAGCGCCACGCGCTTGCCGTTCTTCTGCGCCGGCGCCTTGGGAAGCTGGTCGGTGATGTCGCCGCGCAGGTCGGCGGCCACGCGCTTCAGCCGGCAAATGGCGACGGGCTTGTCGTCCACGCGTCCACGCCGGCACGCAGGCTCGCACGGGCGGTCGCAGGTGCGCCCCAGGATGCCGGGAAAGACGTTGGATTGCCGGTTGAGCAGGTACGATTCGTCGTACCGTCCCTGGCCGATGAGGCGCAGGTATTGCGGCACGTTGGTGTGGGCGGGACACGCCCACTGGCAGTCTACGACTTTATGGTAGTAGCGCGGATCGGAAACGTCCGTGGGGGCCATCGGCATTTTGCCTCGTCAGCTGTCTTCGCAACGTAGGCGCTGTGAGGGCGGAGGGGCAAGCCGGGGGCATCGCTTT
>CAYHCW010000462.1:0-2810 GCA_964355025.1 uncultured Gemmatimonas sp.
GTGCCTCTTCGCCCTGCACTTCACCGTGCCTCTTCGCCCTGCACTTCACCGTGCCACCCTACTTGGCGCCCGGTGCCGCCCGAAACGTCAGGTTGAAGCTCACCGCCACCTCGTCGGCAATCGGGTTGCCCGCAGGGTTATACCCCACCCCGTACTCATTGCGCATCACGGTAAAGCTCCCCTTGAAGCGCCCCGTCTGCGCCTTCTCGTCCCAGAAGACCAGCGTCGTCGGGATCGTCACCGGCTTCGAGATCCCGCGCATCACCAGGTCGCCGGTGATGTTCAGGCGCGTGTCGCTGATCTTGTTGACAATCCGCGAAGTGAACGTGATCTGCGGAAACGAGTCGGCGGCAAAGAAATCCTTGCTGCGCAGGTGATTGTCGCGCCGTTCATTGCGCGTGTTCACGCTCTTCGACTCGATGACAAGCTTCACCGACGACTTGTCCCACGCCGTGGGGTTGAACGTGATATCGGCGTCCCACTTCTCCCAGAAGCCGTGCGCGTCCAGCAGCCGCGACTCGGCGACGAAGTTGATCTCGCTGTGGTTCGGGTCCTTCACGAACTTCGTGTCCTGCGCGCCAGCGGACACGGCAACCAGCAGGACAAACAGGGGGGCAATGCGGCGCATCAGCGACAGCTCCTGCGGTGTGAGGGGGGGGCCGGGGGGCCAATGGCGGAGATTAGCTTAGTACTGAGGTAATAGCAAGGGACGACCGTACAGGTGCTAGGTGCTAGGTGCTAGGTGCTAGATGCTAGATGCTAGATAACGGCCACCACCGAGCACCTGGCACCTATCTCCTAGCTCC
Source organism: uncultured Gemmatimonas sp. (assembly GCA_964355025.1). GTDB lineage: Bacteria > Gemmatimonadota > Gemmatimonadetes > Gemmatimonadales > Gemmatimonadaceae > PNKL01. The sequence goes on from CAYHCW010000462.1 coordinate 807, forward strand.
TATTTCCCCGCCACAAATATCCGCACCGCAACGGGTACTCCGACCGCGTGCCTCACCCGCCCCACCGCCACCGTCAGCGGCCCATCGAACGGCGCCCGGTCCACCAGCCGCAGCATCACTCCAGGGCGGATGCCCAACTCGCCGAGGTAGCGCAGCAGCGCCGGATCGCGATCACTCATCCGGGCCACGCGGGCCTGCTCACCCACCGCCAGGTCATTGAGGGTCGGCAGCCGGGCATCGTCCACCGTGCCGTCGGCGCGCGGAATGGGGGCGCCGTGCGGGTCGACCTCGGGATGCCCCAGCGACGCCGCCATGCGTTCAATCAGCTCGGGACTCGCCGCGTGCTCCAGGCGTTCGGCTTCGTCGTGCACCCCGTCCCAGCCGTAGCCAAGCCTGGTGACGAGGAAGCTCTCGAGAATGCGATGGCGGCGGATCATCTGCAGCGCCACGCGCCGCCCCTTGGCGGTGAGACGCGCGCCGCGGTAGCGCTCCACCACCACCAACCCCTGCCGGCCCAACCGCCGGATCATCCCGCTCACCGACGCCGGCGCAACGCCCAGTCGCTCGGCGATGGCGGTCGTCGCCGCCGGCTCGCCGTCGCGCTCGATCTCGTAGATCACCTTCAGGTAGTCTTCGGCCTGCCCAGTGAGTGCAGCCCGCGCCGGAGTCACGGCGCGCTCTTGGCCTGCGGCTCGCGCACCATCAGCACGGGAATGAGCGTGCGGTGACGGAGTTCGCTCGCCACGCTGCCGCGCAGCAGGTCGTTGATGCCCCGGTGCCCGTGCGTCGCCATGGCAATCAGGTCGGCGCCCTCGCGGACGGCGGCGGCACTGATCTCGTCGGCCGGGTTGCCGCAGGCCAGCACGGCCTCGCAGTTCAGCCCGTCGACCGTGAGGTCGGCGCACATGTCGTCGAGGTACTGCCGGTCGCGCCGCATCTCCTCGCTCTCGCGCAGGTCGAGCTGCTGCAGGTTGCGCGCGGCGAAGCCGTCGGCCACGTGAATCAGCACGACGGACGCCCCGCAGTGACGGGCCAGCGTGCGCACGTGGGCGAGGATCACCCGGTCGGTGCGCGTGTTCTCGAGTGGCACGAGGATCCGGTGGTACATCAGCTCATCCACCCCGCAAAGGTCTGAACCAGCAGCCAGGCATTGAGGATCGCGATCACGAAGGCCACGCCGTACGCCGACACCTTCAGCCAGCGCGGGTTCACAAACTCGCCCATCTTCACCCGGTCCGACGTGAAACGTACGAGCGGGAAGACGGCAAAGGAAAGCTGCAGCGACAGGATGACCTGGCTGAAGATGAGCAGTTTCGCCGTGCCGCTGTCGCCGTAGAGGCTGGCGACGATCACCGCCGGCACGATGGCGATGGCTCGGGTGATGAGCCGGCGCACCCAGGGGCGCAGGCGGAGGTTGAGGAAGCCCTCCATCACGATCTGGCCCGCCAAGGTGGCGGTCAGCGTCGAGTTCTGGCCGCTGGCCAGCAGCGCCAGCGCGAAGATCGTCGACGCGCCGCTGACGCCAAGCAGCGGCGTGAGCATCTTGTATGCATCCTGGATCTCGGCCACTTCCGTGTTGCCCGACGTGTGGAACGTGGCGGCAGCGACCACGAGGATGGCGGCGTTGATGAACAGCGCGGTGCTGAGCGCGATGGTGGAGTCGAGGAAGGCGAACTTTACCGCCTCGCGCTTGCCGTGCGCCGTCTCCTCGTAGCGCCGCGTCTGCACGATGGACGAGTGCAGGTACAGGTTGTGCGGCATGACGGTGGCGCCGAGGATGCCGATGCCGATGTAGAGCATCTCGCGGTCGCGGAGGATCTGGGTCGTCGGCACAAAGCCGGCGGCAACCCCCGCCATGTCGGGGCGCGAGATGAAGATCTCGAACAGGAAGCAGGCGCCGATGGTGGCGATGAGCACGATGACGAGCGCCTCGAGCATGCGGAAGCCGCGATGCTGGAGGAAGAGGATGAGCATCACGTCGAGCGCGGTGATGCAGATGCCCCA
>CAYHCW010000463.1:0-2799 GCA_964355025.1 uncultured Gemmatimonas sp.
ATCCGGAGGCGCACGGGCTACACGCAGTCGATCGCGGAGAGAACGTGTGGGTACTCCTGCCTCGTGACGAGGGCGTGTTCGACGGCGGCGCCCCCGCCAGCGACGTGCCGTGCGTTTCCCCCGCGCAGGTGTGCCTCGACCTCGCGGCGCACCCCGAGCGGTCCAAGGAGGCGGCCGAGAAGCTACGTGCGGACCTGCTGAACTGGCGGACATCGTGACCCGAAAGCCGACGACCGCCGCGGGATACCCACCCGCGCTCGCCGAGGAGGCGCGCAGCCTGTGCCTCTACGTCGCGACAATCCTCGGTGACCTCTGGGACGACGTCGTGGTCATCGGCGGGCTCGTGCCGTACCTGATCGTCGACCAGCAGCGTGCAGACATCCGACGGCATGTCGGCACGCGCGACCTCGACCTCGGGCTCTCCATCGCGGTCCTCGACGAGGAACGCTACAAGGAGATCAGCCAACGACTGCGTGAGCGCGGGTTCCACCCGGGAGCGAACGCGGCTGCCAATCCGACGCACCACACCTGGGGGCACTCCCGGCGCTGTCGCTCGCCTTCGCGGATGCCATCGTCGGGACGCTCGATGGCAACACTCCGACCGGCGAACGGGCGAAACGCGACGTCCAGGTGTGCGGCCCGGCCGCCTTCGTGATCCTCAAGGCGTTCGCGCTTCGCCTGCGAGGCGAGAACAAGTGTTGCCGCTCACCCCAAAACGCGGATTTTCGCACGGCCGGTCGGGCGGCGTAGCCGCCGCCCGACCGGCTCTCCGGTTCAGGCCTTCGCCGCCTTCCCCGATTTGCGCTGCTGGCGCTCCCCGGCCTCCTTCACGCGGTAGGACTTCCCCTCGATGGTGAGGATTTCCGCGTGGTGGGTGAGCCGCTCGATCATCGCGGTGACACACGCGGCACCGGGGAAGTGTTTCGGCCAATCCTGGAACGCCAGGTTGGTGGTCAACAGAATCGACCCGTTTTCGTACCGGCGATTGACCACCTCGAACATGAGGTCGGCGGCACGGGCGTCGTAGGCCAGATACCCTACTTCATCGAGGCATAACAGCCGAGGCTTGGTATACTTGCGGAGGGTGGCCTGGAGCGCGCGGGCGCTGTCCTGCTGGGCGAGATCGTTGAGCATCTGTGCGGCAGTGACAAACACCACCGAGTGGCCGGCGAGGACGGCGAGGTGCGCCACGTTGCGGCCGATCATCGTCTTGCCGAGGCCCGGTGCCGAGGCCAAGACGACGTTGTCTTTCTCGGCGAGGAAGTCGAGGGTCAACAGGCGCTCGACGCGCTCGCGGTCGATGAACGACGGCCAGGCCCAGTCGAAGTCGGCCATCTGGCGATACCGCCCGATGCGGGCGGCCCGGAGCCGGCGTTCGACGGAGCGACGTTGCCGCTCGTCGGTCTCGTGGCGGGCGATGGCCTCGATCACCTCCAGGGGTCCGGCCCGGTCGCGGATGGCCCGGCCGACGAACTCGTCGAGGTTGTCGGCGAGGTGGTGGAGTTTCAGGGAGAGAAGTCGGGATTGAAGTTCAGGAGTCATCGGCGTTCCGTTGTTTGGAGAGGGTGTCGTAGGTGGCGAGGTCATGGGTGGCGACGCGCAGCTCGCGAACGCGGGCGTCGTCGGGCAGGCGGACCGGGAGCGTGGGCGGCTCACGCCGAGCGTGGCCCCGGCGGACGAGGATGCTGGCGACGGAGCTCGATCGCGGGGTCTCCCGGGCGACGGCTTCGGCCACGGCGGTGGTGAACTCGTCCACCCCGTACTGGTGCAACAACAGGCTGAGGCGCTGCACGTTGATGCCCAGGTTCTCGCCGCGCAGGGCGAGCAGGCGGAGGAGCTCGTCCATCTGCGGCACCGCCTCCCGGAGCCAGTCCTGGGCCTTCTGGGGCACGCCCTTGGGCCGCTCGGCGAGCAGGCCGGCGAGGTGGGCCCGGTCCTCGATGCGGCGCCCCCGGTCGTAGGAACGAACGTGGCGGGCCACCTCGAGCGCACCGTTGAGCACCCGCACGGTGGACTCGCCCGCCACCAGCGTCAGCGGCTTGCGGACGAGCGTGTGCGGGATGGTGTAGTCGTTGAGATCGAACCGGACATACGGGGTCTTTCCGGAGCGAGTGGCGCGGACGTGGTCGGTGGACGGCATGTGGACCGGCAGGGGCAGCCAGAGCGGCTGCTCGTCGGCGAACGCATCGGCGACGGTGCGGGTGCGGTCCTGTGGCCAGGGCCGGACGTTGCACACCTCGTCGAGCCAGCGGCGGAGCTGGGCGTTGGCGTCGTCGAGATCGCGGTAGGTGCGCGCCGCGGCGTAGCTGGTGCGAAGGTAGCCGATCGTGCGCTCGACCCTCCCCTTTTCCCATCCCGCAGCGACGTTGCAGGGCACCGGGCGGAAGTGGAACTGCCCGGCGAACTCCAACAGCGCCGGGTTGAAGCGGATCGCCGTCCCGATCCGCTCCAACACCGCCGCCTTGAGGTTGTCGTACAGGATCACCCGAGGAACGCCGCCGATCTCGCGAAACGCGGCGACGTGGCCGCGCAGGAAGCTCTCCAGGGTCTGGTCGAGCGTGAACCGGGCGTAGACCCTACGGGAATACGAGCACGTCAGCACGAACATAGACAGCTTCCGAACGGCGCGGCCGATTTGGATCGTGCCGAAGTGGCCCCAATCGACCTGCGCCTGGTCGCCGCGACGGCCCTGGATACGGCGGCGCTATTGGAACAGGGGTGGGAGGAAAGCCAGCTCAACCACCTGTTCGACGTCTGGCTCGGCGTGCCCGCGCTGGCTGAACTGCGCGATGAAATTCC
>CAYHCW010000464.1:0-2797 GCA_964355025.1 uncultured Gemmatimonas sp.
TCGAGTTCCTCTTCAAGAAGAACAAGGTCACCTGGGCCCGCGGCTTCGGCACGCTGAAGGCGGGCAATGTCGTGGAGGTGAAGGCCCACGACGACACGGTCACGACGTACCGGCCACGTCACGTGATCCTCGCCACGGGTTCGGTGTCGGTGGAGCTGCCGTTCCTGCGGTTCGACGAGGAGCGCATCATCTCCAACGTCGGCGCGCTGAAGCTTCCCGAAGTGCCCAGGCACCTCATCGTCATCGGCGGCGGCGTCATCGGCCTCGAGCTCGGTTCCGTCTGGCGGCGGCTCGGCGCCAAGGTCACCGTCATCGAGTTCATGCCGACCATCCTCCCCGGCAGCGATGACGACGTCATCAAGGAAGCCACCCGGATCTTCAAGAAGCAGGGGATGGAGATCCACACGGCGACCAAGGTCACCGGCGGGCGTCGCGACGGCGAGACGGTGCTTGTCGAGGTCGAGGAGAACGGCACACCGAAAGTCTACGAAGCCGACCACGTGCTCGTCTCTGTGGGCCGCAAGCCGGCGCTGTATGGCATCGACGCACCGGCCCTCGGTCTTGCGCTCGGCGCGCGCGGCGAGATCGTGGTCGACGACCAGATGCGCACCAACCTCCCCAACGTCTTCGCCATTGGCGACGCCGTGGGCGGCAAGCTGCTCGCGCACAAGGCCGAAGACGAAGGCGTGATTGCCGCCGAGGTGATTGCCGGCAAGTCGGTGCACATGCACTACCACAACATGCCGGGCGTCGTCTACACCTGGCCCGAGATCGCCACCTGCGGCCTCACCGAGGGCGAGGTGAAGGCGAGCGGCCGCGCGTATCGCGTGGGCAAGTTCCCCTTTTCGGCCAACGGGCGCGCGCGCTCCATGGCCGAGACCAGCGGCTTCGTGAAGTTCGTGGTGGACGCGGCCACCGACGAGATCCTCGGCTGCCACATGATCGGCGCCAACGTCAGCGACCTGCTGGCCGAGGTGGTGCTGGCGATGGAGTACCGTGGCACGGCCGAGGACATCGGCGTGACGGTGCACTCACACCCGACGCTCGGCGAGGTGGTGAAGGAAGCGGCGCTGGCGGCGCTGGGGCGGGCGGTGCATAGCTAGACTGCGTACCGCTCCTGCAGCACCCGTTCGTGATGCATCGCATGCCCCGTCGTGATCCACGCCAGCGCGCGCACGCTCACTTCCTTGCCGCTGGCGACGCCGTGGCGCGTCCACGCCGCCTCCGGCATCCAGCGCAGGAGCGCCAGCGTGGCCCCGCGCACCGCGGCGAACTCCCCGAGCAGCGAGTCGAGCGGGCGGTCGTTGGCCCCGCTCATCGGCGCATAGGCGTTTTCGTCGAACGGTGAGAGTGGAGTGGCATCGCCGCGGGCGATGCGCAACAGGCGGTACGCGAAGATCCGCTCCGTATCGGCCATGTGCAGGACCACTTCCTTGATCGTCCACTTGCCCGGGGCGTAGGCGGAGCCCGCCTTCTCGTCGCCGATGTCCTTGAGGGTTCGCAGGAAGCTCTCGCCCTGCTGGGCGAGCGTCCGGGTGACATCGCCGTCGGGGACTGCGGCGACGTAGCTGGCGTAGAAAGAGGCGTACTCGTCGGCGCCCGGGCGGATGTTCGATGCGGGGGTCATGGCGTCACCGCCGCCGCGCAGGAGGAGGGCGACGCGGCGAAGGCCAGGCGCAGGGAGAGCAATTGAACACGCATATGGACTCCTCCAGAGGGGCGCAGCGGCAGCGCGTGTAAGGGTTTGGTGGTGATTTACCTCACAAAACTTCCATAATTGCACCGTATGTCGCGAGGCCTTCCCACAGTAGACATTGCCTGTGCGGTCGGTAGCGCGCTGATATTACGAAGCGAGCCACCGAATGCAAACATACGGGGAACGCAGGGTCGCTTCGGCGGCCCGGCGTGTCGCGGTAGGGCAGCGTGGGGCGCGTACAGTGCGCCGGGGGGCCGTCACTGGCTCGTTCACCGCTGACCTATCGCGACTCCCGTTAAGGCAGAGAACGACAGAATACTACAGAGTACGACAGAGTACGACAGACACTGCTTGCTCTGTCGTACTCTGTCGTACTCTGTCGTACTCTGTCGTACTCTGTCGTACTCTGTCTCACTCTGCGCGCGCAACCGCGCGCGCGTCAGCGCGGACGGAACACCACTTCGCGCCGCACATAGCCATCGGCATCGGCGCCGGTGGTCGGCATGCGGATCCACGTGATCGTCGCACGCTCGGCAAACCTGCGCAGCGTCGGGGAAGCATCACCGAGCACGTCGTTGAGGCGGGCACTGGGTGCGACGGTGACGTCGCCTGAGGGCGACACGAGGGTCCCGTTCGGCGCGTGCACCAGCGCGCCCACCGTCGTCCCCGCGAGGGCTTCGACCGTCAGCGAGTAGCCGCCGCCGTCAACGCGCTCAGCGACGATTCGAGGAGCCAGCGAGCGCTCGCCGATGATCGCCCGCCCCGCCAACAGACTCGCCGCCCAGCGGCTCTTTGCCGGGAGCGACAGGCGAAGCGACTTGGCCCCCGGCGCCAGCACACCCTCCGCGACGCCGCCGCTCGGAGGGGCGAAGCGAATGCTGACCGCAGACGTCAGCGACACGCCCACTCCCGGCCACACGTCGAGCACGCGCCCGTCGAGCCCGTCACGGATCCTCAGGTCGAGGCGCGCACCGCCGACCGACAGGTTGCGGAGACCAAGTTCTTCCTGGCCGGGCGGCATCCACGGCGCCACCGTCAGCGTCCCAGCCGGCGCGTCCACCTCGATCCCCAGCATGCCGCGCAGCAGCGGCGTCAGTATCA
>CAYHCW010000465.1:0-2790 GCA_964355025.1 uncultured Gemmatimonas sp.
GTACGCCGGCGCCAGGCTCGTGGCCGACGCACCTTCCGGTGAAAGAGGTGAACATTGCTCAACGACAATTAGAACTGGCCAGCGACGACAACTACTTCTGCCCACCTGAGGCTCAACTCGGTGACATCGGCATGCCCGCGAGGGCGGAGCTCGATGTGGTGACCGATCAGCAGGTGAAAAAGATGCGGGCAGACCTTGTGAAGCATGGAAATTTGAGCCGGGCAGCGATGAACGCGGACCTCGCCCGCACGACCGCGCGGAAGTACCGCGACAGCGGCGAGCTCCCGTCGCAGCCGAAGGGGGACCGGACGTGGCGGACGCGCGCGGACCCGTTCGTCGACGACTGGCCTGCGATCGAGCTCGCGCTACGCGACGCACCTGGGCTCGAGGCGAAGACGCTGTTCGAGGACCTGGTGTGCCGCGTGCCCGGGAAGTACGAGCCGAACCAGCTCCGCACGCTGCAGCGCCGTGTGCGGGAGTGGCGGGCCTCGTCGGGGCCGCCGAAGGAGGTGTCCTTCCCGCAGGAGCACCGGCCCGGCGAGGCCATGCAGACGGACTTCACCAACTGCGACGAGCTCTGCGTGACGATCGGCGGCGAGCCGTACCCGCACCTGCTGTGCCACAGCGTGCTGCCGTACTCGAACTGGGAGCACGCGACGCCGTGCTTGTCGGAGTCGTTGATTGCCATGAAGCGCGGCGTCCAGCGAGCGCTGCAGCACCTCGGCGGGGTGCCGAAGCTGCACCAGACTGACAACTCGACGGCGGCGACACATCGGGGCCCCAGCGGGCGCGTATTCAACGCCGACTACGTCGTGTGGATGAAGCACGTCACGATGACGCCGCTGACGACGGCGGTCGGTGCGAAGGAGCAGAACGGCGACGTCGAGGCGGCGAACGGCGCGCTCAAGCGCCGCTTGGAGCAGCATCTGTTGCTTCGCGTGAGCCGTGACTTCGCGACGCACGCGGCGTACGAACACTGGCTCGGCGAGGTGCTCCGAGGCGCGAACAAGCAGCGCGAGACGCGCCTCGAGGAGGAGCGCCCGCTGCTGAAGCCGCTCCCGATGTCGTGGTTCCCTGACTACGTCGAGGAGCGCGTCTGGGTGACGCCGCACAGCACGATTCGCGTAGCGCACAATACCTACTCGGTGCCGTCGAGGCTGATGGGCGAGGAGGTCAAGGTTCGTCGATTTGACGACCGCCTCGAAGTGCGATTCCGCTCCGAGCCCGAACTCGTCGTTCCACGGCTGCTCGGCCGCAACGGCCATCGCATCGACTACCGCCACGTCGTGTGGTCGCTCGTGAAGAAGCCCGGCGCGTTCGCGCGGTACAAGTACCGCGCCGACCTGTTCCCATCGCTGACCTTCCGACGTGCCTACGACGCGCTTTCTGCGAGGCTCGTCGAGCGACGTGCGGACACCGAGTACGTGCGCATCCTGCACCTCGCGGCGTCGACTTCGCAGGCCGACGTCGAGACAGCGCTGGAGCTGGCGCTCGACGGCAAGCAGCCGCTGGACATGGACGTCGTCCGGGGCCTCGTGCGTCCCGACAAGCCGACCATCCCGGCGATGATGCCACTGGCGATCGACTTGAACGTCTACGACGCGCTCATCGCGGGAGGTGCGCGATGAGCGAGGAAAAACCGTCGCTCGACGTCCTGCTGCGGACGTTGAAGTTGCCGTCGTTCGCGCGCCACCGCGTCGAGTTCTGCGGCCAGGCCGAGCGCGAGGGGTGGACGTTCGACCGCTACCTCGCGACGCTCGTGGAGACCGAGGTCGCCGAGCGTAGGCGTCGCCGCATCGAGCGCCTGTCGAAGGCGTCGGCCCTGCCGCCGGACAAGACGTTGGGGACGCTGCGAACGGCGCTGCTGCCCGTTGCCATCCGCCGGATGTTGCCCTCGCTGTGCGAGGGCGGCTTCGCAGAGCGCGGCGAGAACGTGCTGGTGTTCGGGTTGCCGGGGCGCGGCAAGACACACCTCGTGTCGGCCGTCGGGCACGAGCTCGTTCAGCGCGGCGTCTCCGTGCTGTTCGTCGCAGCGTTCGCGCTCGTCCAGCGCCTGTTGGCGGCCCGCCGCGCGCTCGCGCTCGAAAAATCGCTGCACGACCTCGATGGTTACGACGTCGTCATCATCGACGACATCGGGTACATCCAGCAGGACCGCGACGAGATGGAGGTGCTATTCACGTTCCTCGCCGAACGCTACGAGCGGCGCAGCGTCATGATCACCAGCAATTTGGTGTTCTCGCAGTGGGACAAGATCTTCAAGGACCCGATGACGACCGCCGCGGCGATCGATCGCGTCGTCCACCACGCGGTCATCGTCGAGCTGACGGGACCGAGCGTCCGCGACGTCGAAGCGCGAGCACGCCAGACTGCGCCAACCGCAGCCACCACCGACGCGCCCGTGGAGGCCTCGTGAGGCCCCGCCCGATCGTCGTCGCCGTTGCGGCCGGAGCGACCCTCGTCGACCACCGCACGCCGTCGCCGGCCGCGAACACGGTGTCGTACGGCGTCAAGTACGCCACCCCCTTCGCTCCCGCGCGACACGACCTCCGGTCGTTCCGCGCGGTCGCTGCAGCGGGACCCGGCGCACTTGACTCCTCCCGCCCCCGCGTTCCCTCGCTGAGCGTGGGGTCGACGCTTCGCATCGACCCGATTGGGTCGCGCACGCACATGGAAGCGAACAACGAGCTGGAGGTCGATGAATCAACGCCGACAATTGACGACGACAACTACCCGGCCCGGTGGGCATTTCTAGTTGTCGCTATGGGCAGGAATAGTTGTCGTTGCGCA
>CAYHCW010000466.1:0-2780 GCA_964355025.1 uncultured Gemmatimonas sp.
CAGCGTCGTCGTCTTGCCGGCGCCGTTGGGGCCAAGAAAGCCGAACAACTCGCCCTGCGGCACGTGCAGCTCGAGCCCGTCGACGGCGACGAACGAGCCGTAGTTCTTGGTGAGGCCGGTGAGTCGGATCATGGAGTGGGGAGCGTCTGGATTTTCAGGTTGCCGATGAGCCGAAGCAGCTCGGCCTGCTTGTTGAGACCGCCGACGACGAACCGCAGGTGCGCCGCGTCGGCAGGGAACTGCCCGAACGTCGGATCCACCGCCACCCATTCACCCAGCCAGACCTCGGGCCAGGCGTGGTAGTAGAATTTGCCGCGGACGAACGCCAGGCCAGTGGCAATGCGCGCGGGAATTCCGACGGCCCGCGCCAGCGCGACGTACAACTGCGTGTGCTCGTTGCAGTCGCCGCGCCGCGCGCGCAGCACCTGCAGCGCATTGGGCACGCTGAAGGTCACTTCCTTCTTCAATGAGTCGTAGACCCAGCGGTTCAGCTTCTCCGCCACCTTGCGGGCGTCGCGTTCCAGGCCGGTGGCGGCGATCGCCTGCTGCACGATGGCGATGTCGTTGCTCTGGAGCAGCGGCTCGGCGCTCAGCTCCGGCTTGAAGCGGGCCATGAACTCAGGCGCCCGCGTCGTGAGCGAGTAGGTCGTGGCCGGCACCGGGCGGCGTTCGATGGTCAGCGTGTCGCCGCGCAGCGCCTGCCGGCCGCCGTCGAGGTCGTACCCGGCAAGCTGCACGCCCGAGAGACGCACACGCAGGCGCTGCAGCGCCCCCCGGCCGAGGTCAACGCCCGCCGAGATGGCCGAGCTTTCCATGATGTCGCGCTGGGCGCCGCCGTTCGCGGCGGCAGCGGCGTCGCGCGCAATGCGCCAGTTCTCGAAGGCGAGTTCGTACGCCATCCGACGCAGCGTGATGCCCGCGGCCTGGGTCGCCAGCACCACGCGCCCCTGCGCGTCCACCCAGCCGTTGAAGCCCACGCCCTCGGCGCCGACCACGTGCCACGCGCGCACCGTGTCGGTGAGCGCGCTCGTCCACCGCTTCGCGGCCGGGTCGAAGCGCGCCGAATCATCCACCACGAACAGCGACTCGGCCTTCACCGTCAGCGCCACGTCGCGCGACTGCATCTGCTGGGGATCGAACGTCGGCAGGCGATACGTCTTGCCGACCTTCGGCGTCTCCCCCAGCGCGACGGCCAGCGGTGCCAGCGTCGGCACCAGCACCGGGCCGCGCACCGCCACGCGCTGCGTGTCGGCGGGCTGGCCCGGCACGTCCATCGCGAAGATCACCACGCTGTCCCCCTCGGTGCGCCCCACCACGCGCATCGGCGTCTGCGCCGCCTCGGCCTGCACGTCGAACGTGCGCAGCGCGAGCGCCCGCGACAGCAGCACCACCGAGCGCGCCGAGGCGCGATGCACCTGGCCCGCCACCGGCAGGTCGGCCACGAAGTAGTCAGTCACCTCGATGCCGAGCGACACGGTGTCGATCGTCGTCGACGCAAAGCCGATGCGCGTGCCGTTCTGCTCCACGGCGAAATAGGTGGCGCCGGGGCTCAGGCGCAGCGCCGCTTCCGCCAGGCGCTCGGCGCGCCCCTGGAAGAACTCCCGCCGCACCAGCAGCGTCAGCCCGCCGCCCCACGCGGCCAGCAGCAGCACGGCGACGGCCGCGCGGCGTCTCCCGCGTCCGGCAATGCTCACGCGCGCACCGGCCGCCGCATCACCGTCCCTGCGCTTCGCGCATGCGGCGGTAGGCCACGGCCGCATCGGCGGGACGGCCAAGCCGGTCGAGCACGATGCCCACGCCCTTGAACGCGCGCCACCCACTCGGGTCGAGCAGCGTCGCGCGTTCGTAGGCGGCCAGGGCAGCGGCAAGCTGGTCGACGTGGTTCAGCGCCTCGCCCAGGTAGAAATGGGCCAGCGGATCGTCGGCGCGCTGGTTCGCCGCCTTCTGCAACGGCTCCACCGCGTCGCGCCAGCGGGCGCGCCGACAGTCGAGGATGCCCACCTGCAGCTGCACCTCCGGATCATCGGCACGGAGCTTCGCCGCGCGCTTCAGCTCGCCTTCCGCGACGTCGTACTTCAGCCGGCTGCCCAGCAGGAAGGCGCGCGCGCAGATGAGGCGCAGTTCATCGCCGCCGCTGGCCAGGCAATCGTCGAGCGCAGCCAGCGCGCCGGCGGCATTGCCGTGCTTGTCGAGCGCATTGGCGTAGGCGATGGTGGCGTCGACATCGCGCGGCGACAGTTCGGTGGCGCGCTTGAGGGGATCGAGCGACGCGCTCGGCAGCGCCACGGGCGTTGGACGCGACGGCGCAATCATGGCGGCGGGCATCGACGAGGGGCGCGGCGCCGGCGTGTCGGACATCGGCGGCAGCACCGGGCGCGCGGCCGCCGGGCGTGGAATCGTCGGGCGCGAGGCTTCGGCAGCTGCCGGCGCGGGCCGCGAGCTCGGCGGCCTCACGGCCGCGACGGTCCACGAGGCCGGCGGCCGCGCCGCGGCTGGCGCCGTGCCGCTCGAGCGCGCCGGCGCCGGCGGGGCAGCACGCACGGCGAGCGGCGCGGACTCCGCTTCCTGCACGATCCGCACCGACCAGCCGGGTCCGGCGCCGTCGACCTCGTCGTAGGACGACTCGCCGCACACCGGGGGCTCGCGAAAGGTGACCACAGGAAGTCCGTCCGCGCCGTGGCTCTCCTCGCCCTGGCGCTCCACACGCAGCTGCGGCACAGCCGCCACGTCGCCGAACGAAAGTTGGGCGGGATCGTAGTCTGGCACGGCCGGTGTTGGGC
>CAYHCW010000467.1:0-2755 GCA_964355025.1 uncultured Gemmatimonas sp.
TGCGCGTGCACGGCAACGACGTCGTGATAGGCACGCACGGCCGCAGCTTCTGGGCGCTCGACGACATCTCGTACCTGCGGCAGATGGCCGACAGCGTCACGGGCAAGCGCGCGTTCCTGTTCACCCCTGCCCCGGCCCAGCGCTTTGCCGCGGGTGGCGGCCGTCGCGGCGGCACCAACGGCGAGAATCCGCGCGTCGGCGCGTACTTCGATTACTGGCTCAAGGACAAGCCCGCCGGTGACGTGAAGCTCGAGATTCTCGACGGCGCCGGCGCGCTCATCAAGAGTTTCAGCAGCGCCAAACCCAAGAAGCCCGACAGCACCGGCCACGCCGCCGCCGACAGCGCGGCCGCGGCCTCGCGCGCGGCGCAACGCGTCGACTCGCTCGCGTACGTGCCCATCGACAGCGTGCCCAGCACGCGCGCCGGGATGAACCGGTTCATCTGGAACCTGCAGTACCCCGAGCCGAAGCTGATGGAGAACGCCATCGTCGATGACGGCACCACCAGCGGCCCCACCGCGGTGCCGGGCGCGTACACGGTGCGGCTCATCAGTGGCGCCGACACGCTGACGCGTGCGTTCACCGTCGTCGCCGATCCTCGCATCACCACCACCGTGGCCGATTACCAGGCGCAGTTTGCGCTGGCGCAACTGGTGGGCAGGCAGCTCACCGCACTGACCGAGAACGTCGAACGCGTGCAATCGGTGCAGGCGCAGGTGGACGACCGCAAGGCCAAGGGCGCTGACTTGCCGCAGGCCGACGAGATCAAGCAGAGCGCCACCGACCTGCGCGCGAAGTTCGAGGGCGTGCGCGCCGAGTTGTACGAGGTGTACACCAAGGCCGACCAGGCCACGCTCAACTATCCCATCAAGCTGTACCAGATGTGGATCACGATGAACGCGCAGGTGCTCGAGGGCGATTCGCGGCCCACCGATCAGCATCACGCGATCTTCCGGGACCTCAGCGCCAAACAGCAGGTGCAGGTGGACGCGCTCGCTCGGCTGGAGAGTACCGAGCTCGTGGCGTTCAACGAGCTGCTGAAGAAGGCGGGGTTGCCGCCGGTGTACGTGCCGGCGCGGAAACCGGCGATGTAGAGTCCGCGGGCCCGATTCACGCTACATCCGCTCGCCCATGCGTTCCAGGTCGGCGAGGTCCTGCAACCGTCCCGAGGCTCGCTTGGTCGCCACGAAGTGGCCGCGGCCGATGATTGGCGTGTCGACTCCGTGGAGCGTCACCACCAGACGGGCATCCCAGGCAGCCACAAAGTCCGGGACACCGACAATTTCGGTGAACACGTCGACTCGTCCGAGCCACGCGCCAAGCTGGATGTTCGTGCCCCGCGTCGCGAAGTCATGCACGGACACTTGCTGTTCGGCCAGAGGCGCGCCGAACGCACGAAGCGCTTCCCAGACCTTCGTGGCGTTCTCGAACGTGGGCTCAACCCAGACGTCGAGGTCCTTCGTAGCCCGGGGTTCGGCGTGCACGCCGAGCGCGTGGGCGCCCACCAACAAGTACCGAACGCCGTGCCGCGAGAGCGTCTCCAGCAGCGCGGTCCAATCGGGACTCCAGCCGCCCTCGCGAATTGCCCTCGCGGCTTGGGCGTTGACCCCTGCCGCGGCTCCGGCACGCACGAGTTCCCAGCCTCGGCGCGACAGAACATTCACCGCCTCGAGCCGCTCCGCCGCAGTGGTGAAGGAGCGCACGTCGTCCGGCGGTTCGTCGCCCCGGCGGTAGACGCGTATCTGAAGATCCCGTGGATCGTGCATGTCGTGAAAATAGCGCTGATCGGCTCGCGAGCGTCATCATTTCATTGCGCACCGCCCGCGCGACGGGTGTCCGGTCTCGCAAGCGGCCGCAGGACCCATAAAAGGCGCGCGCAGCGCGCCCATAGGGTCCGAGAGCTTGCGAGAACGGATACCCGTCGCGCGGGCGCTCGGCGCACCGAAGCCCGGTGCCGCCTAAAACCAGCCCGGCTGCATGTCCAGCGGCGTACTATCCAGCCGCTTCAGCAGCGCGATGTCCGGCGTAATGCGCGGCAGCTCCCACGCAAACCAGTAGCGCGCCGCCTGCGCCTTGCCGTGCAGAAAGTCGCTCTCCTCGCCTGCCGCCAGCTTGGCCGAGGCCACGCGCGCCATGCGCAGCCAGAGCCAAGCCACCACAATGCGCGCCGAGACTTCGTAGTACACCGTGGCATTGGCCAGCGCGCGCGTGGGGTCCTTACTCATCGCAATGCCCAGCACCTGCGTGCACTCCGCCCACTGCCCCAGCGCCGTGCCGAGGTTGGCGGCCATCCCCTGCACGGTCTTGTCGCCGGTGGCGCAGTCGGCCACGGTGGCGCGAATGCGGGCCGCCAGCGCCTTGAAGCACGCCCCGCCATTCTGCACGACTTTTCGCCCCAGCAGGTCGAGCGCCTGGATGCCGTTGGTGCCTTCGTGAATCTGGTTCAGCCGGTTGTCGCGGAATAGTTGCTCAATGGGGTACTCGCGGGCGTAGCCGTAGCCCCCCATCACCTGCATGGCGTTGCTGATGGCTACTTGGCAGCCGAGTGCGGGAAAGGTCTTTGCCAGCGGCGTGAGCACTTCGAGCAGTTGGCTCGCCACCAGCCGCTCCTCCTCGGTGGGTGCGGTCTGTTCGTCGTCCACCAGCTTGGCACATTCCAGAATCAGGGCCAACGCGCCGTCCACGTTGGCGAGGCCTTCCAGCAGCATGCGCCGCACGTCGGCGTGCTCTATGATGGGCACCGGCGGCTTGGTGG
>CAYHCW010000468.1:0-2744 GCA_964355025.1 uncultured Gemmatimonas sp.
CGTATTCGTCGAAGGAAATGATCGACTACCTCATCAAGGGCGTGTCGGGTGAGTTTGGCCGTTCGCGCTTCACCCGCGAGTTCAACACCGCTGCACAGAATGCCGGCAAGTCCCCCGTCTGACCTGACCATCCACTAGAGGGAGGACGGTTATGTCGATGAAAATTACTGGGGGCGGCGACGTCAAGGCTGAGCCCAATGTGACGCCGATGATTGACGTGATGCTCGTGCTCCTCATCATCTTCATGCTGGTCATACCGGCCATCAACGCCGGCTTCAACGCGATTCCGCCGCAGGGCCAGAACCTTGCGGCGCATCCCGAAGAAGATGCGGACCAGGTGCTCGGCATCGACTCGGAAGGCAAGTACTACCTGAACAAGAAGCCGATCAAGAACGAGGACCTCGAGATGCTGCTCCGCCGCATCTACGACGTGCGCGAGATCGACAAGATCATGTACCTCAAGGCGCACAACGAGCTGAAGTACGAGAAGGTCATTGACGCCCTCGACATCGCCGCCAAGTCCGGTGTGCGCGTGACGGGGATGATCACCGACCAGATCCCGGGCTCCAAGTCGCTCGTGGCGTCGGACAACATGGGTGGGGCGATGATCCAGGCGGGAGGCAAGCCATGAGTTTCTCCTCTGGCAACACCGAGGGCGGCCTGAACGCCGAACCCAACCTCACGCCGATGATCGACGTGCTGCTGGTGCTCCTCGTGATCTTCATGCTCATCATCCCGATGAGCCGGAAGGCGCTGGACGTGCAGCTCCCGGATCCGACGCCGCAGGACAAGGAGGCGAAGCCGAATCCGGACCAGATCGTGCTGGAGGTGCTTCCGGGCGGGGTCTTTGCGATCAACAAGGAGCCGAACACGAAGGAAGGCCTGTACAAGCGGCTCACGGAGATCTACGACAAGCGTCCCGACAAGATCATCTTCGTCAAGGGTGATCCGCAGGTCCTGTACAAGGACGTCGTGTTCGCGATGGACGTCGCGCGCGGCGCCGGCGTCAAGGTGATCGGCGTCCCGCCGAAGGCCACGGCCCCGTAAAGCACCATTCCCCCGGTAACGGGGTAGCACGGCGGGCGAACCCAATCGGGCGAGCCCGCCGTACTGCATTGGGGTGGGGATGGTTCGGTGCTGAAAGGAACCTCTACGCTTTACGCTATACGTTGTACGTTATAGGTAGCTGGCTGCCGACCGCCCTCCACCTAGCACCTAGCACCTAGCACCTAGCACCTAGCACCTAGCACCTAGCACCTACCCTACCTTCCCGCCCCCTTGACCGATCCTCGTCCCGCGCGCCCCCCGCTTCGCCCGCCTGTCGGCCTTCCCAAACGAGAGGAAGGGCGCTGGCAGGGTGTTGCCGCGTCGTTGCTCGTGCACGCGCTCATCCTGCTGATGCTCGTCGGGCCGTACCTCGCGCGTGAGGCGCTCGTGCCGGAGCGCGAGGGAGCCGGGGGGCCTGGCCCGGCGGGGGGCGGCGGGGGCGGTGCGGGGGGCACCGGAGGAGAGCAGAAGGTCCGTTTCGTGCGAGTGGCTCCGCCCGTCGCCATAGTGCCCAAGGCGGAGACGCCCACGATCAAGCCGCCCGTAATACCGGTGCCGAAGCCTCCTGAGCCCACGCCGCCGGCGCCTCAGCCACAGGCCGCGGCCATCGACGCGAGCGTGGTGCCTGGCACGGGGGGAGGAAGCGGGAAGGACGGCAGTGAAGGGTCGGGCCCCGGCTCCGGGGGCGGGGTTGGTTCCGGCATCGGCACCGGTCGCGGCTCCGGCGTCGGACCGGGCACCGGCGGTGGCACGGGCAAGATCTTCCCACCAACCGCAACCGTGCTGGCCATCCTCCCCATCCCGGTGCCAGCGAAGGTGCGACCCTACACGCTCGTGGCCTTCTTTGACGTTGATGAGCGTGGCAATGCCACGCTCATCTCGTTTAATCCGTCGAGGGACAACGGATACAACAAGAAGATCCGCGAAATGCTCGCCGAGGTCCGGTTCCGTCCGGCGGTACGCGCAGATGGCACGCCGGTGCGCGACACGACGTCGATTTCGTACGGCGCGCCTGAGTAGCCGGCACCGGTGCGCGGGGCCGCGCGAGCGTGTAACCCGCTCGCTGATCGAGAGATAAGTGCGTGCCGCCCTGTACAGAAAAGCGGGAGCCGTCTAACTTACGACCGTCGCGTTCCGGCGGTCGGGGATTCGGGTTTTCAGCGTGTGAACTCGACACGCTGTGGGTCCGCAGTGGCCCGATACCTGCCGTTGCAGGCATACGAAATCCCCGTCTGACATTCCCTGGAGGAATCTGATGCACAGTTGGCTTGGCGCGGGCCTGATCGAGCGTGTTGCGTCCGCTCGCCAGATCCGTGCGCTGGTGGCTTTTGCCGCCGTGTTCATGCTCGCGTCGCCCGTGACGGCGCTGGCGCAGGAGGCCGGCGGCGAGGCCAATCTCGTGTTGCCCGACATGAAGAGCGTGCTCTTCATCGGCGGCATGAATGGCTACACGCTGCTGGCCATCGGGCTGGTCTTCTGCGCGCTCGGCCTGCTGTTTGGCCTGATGATCTACACGCAGCTGAAGAACCTGCCGGTGCATCGGTCCATGCTCGAGGTGTCCGAGCTCATCTACGAGACCTGCAAGACGTACCTGGTGACGCAGGGCAAGTTCATCCTGATCCTCGAGGCGTTCATCGCCGTGGTGATCGTGCTCTACTTCGGCGTGCTGCTGAAGATGGAGGCGTTCCGCGTGGTGA
>CAYHCW010000469.1:0-2743 GCA_964355025.1 uncultured Gemmatimonas sp.
TCGGCGGCACCGGACTGGGGCTCGCCATCACGAAGCGCCTGGTCGAGATGATGCATGGCACCATCGAGGTGCGGAGCACGCTGGGCGCGGGCTCCACATTCACCGTGTCGCTGCCGCTCCAGGTCGTGGACGCCGCGCCGGCCGGGCCTGCGTACGACCTGACGGGCGTTGACTGTGTGGTGGTCGAGGCGGAGCTTTTCTGCGGGCCGCGCGATGTGCAGCGCCATCTCGCGTTTGCCGGCGCCCGGGTCGTGCTGGCGCCGGACGTAACGTCGGCCGTCGCCTCAGCGTGGAAGGCCGGCGGTACGTCCGTGGTGCTGCTCGCGCTGAACGGCCACGTACTCGACATCGACCCGGCGATCGGCGGACTCCCCGACGCCCGCGTGGTGGCGCTGGTGCGCGGGAGTCGCAATCGACTTTCCATCGAGGCACCGAATGTCGTCTCGCTCGACTGCTACGTCATGCGTGGGCGACGCCTTGTGCGAGCGGTCGCCGTGGCTGCCGGCCGCGCGTCGCCCGAGGTTATCTACGAGGAGGAAGGCAAGGCGGCGCGCATTGAGCGAGCGGCGCCCACCACGGTTGATGAGGCGCGCGCGCAGGGGCGGCTCATTCTGGTCGCCGAGGATGATCGCACCAACCAAAAGGTGATCCTTCGGCAGCTCGCCCTGCTGGGGCATGCGGCCGAGGTGGCCGAGGACGGACGCCAGGCGCTCGTGATGTGGCGGACGCGTCCCTACGCGCTGCTGCTGACGGACCTCCACATGCCCGAGATGGACGGCTACATGCTCACCCAGGCGATTCGCGCCGAGGAGACACCCGGCCGGCGTGTGCCGATCGTCGCGCTTACCGCCAATGCCCTGCACGGTGAAGAACTGCGCGCCCGGGCGGTCGGCGTGGATGGATACCTGACCAAGCCGGTGCCCCTCAACACGCTGCGCGCGCTCCTCGACCGGTACATCACGCGAAGCACCGTCGCCGCGGTGCCGCCCGTCGACGGCACGGATGATCGACCGGCAGTCACGCCCGATGAGGGCGTGCCGTCCGCGATGATGGACGTCTCGGTCCTCGAACGCCTCGTCGGTGCCGACCCCGGTATCGTTCTCGAGTTTCTGGGGGATTTTCAGCGCTCAGCCCGCGTGATGACGGCCGAGTACCTGCAGGCGCACGACACGGGAGACCTGAAGGGCGTGATCGCCGTGGCCCACAAGCTGAAGTCCGCGTCGCGCTCCTGCGGCGCCTTGCTCTTCGGCGATCTCTGCGCCGACATCGAGAAAGCCGGAAAGAGCCACGATGTCGAGGCACTGGCGGCGCACCGACAGTCGTTTGCCGCAGTATGGATGGCAGTTGATGCGGAGTTGACTGCACGTCTCACGCCGTCCTGACTTTTCCTCCTCGACCAGACCCCCCAGATGCGGATACTTGTCATCGACGATGAATCGTTTGCGCTGCGTCTTGTGAGCCACCAACTCCGGACGCTGGGGTTTCATGATATCCTGCCGTTCGAACGCGCGGCCGAGGCGGTGGCGTTTCTGGAGACCGACGGGGCCGGCGTGGACGCGATCCTGCTCGACTTGCAGATGCCGGAGCTGGATGGCATCGAGGTCGTGCGCCACTTGGCGCGGCTCCGCTACGCCGGAGGTGTCATCCTCGTCAGCGGCGAAGACGAGCGCATCCTGCAGACGGCATCGACGTTGGCCAAGGCGCACGCGCTCAATGTGCGCGGGGCCGTGCGCAAGCCGGTCACGCCGGAACAGCTGAAGCATCTGCTCGAGGCGCCACACGGTCCCGCGGTCAAGGGGCCGCGCCCCTCGCACAAGACGTACGCGCCCGAGGACATTCGGCGCGCCATCGACGACGGGCAGCTGGTCAACTACTACCAGCCCAAGGTGGATCTTGCGACGGGGCGCGTGGTTGGCGTGGAGACGCTGGTCCGCTGGCAGCATCCCGAGGACGGACTCGTCTTTCCTGACCAGTTCATCCCGCAGGCCGAGGAACATCATCTCATTGACGCGCTCACCCGCTTCGTGCTGAGGGGCGCGCTGCGGCAGGCGCGTGTGTGGCAGGACGCCGGGTACGCCATCACCGTGGCAGTCAATGTCTCGATGGACAACCTGTCGTCGCTGGACTTTCCGGACTTCGTCGAAGCGGCCGTGCGGGCGGCGGGTGTGCCCAATGATCGCCTCATCCTCGAGGTCACTGAAAGCCGGCTGATGACCAATGCGCTCACGGCGCTCGATATCCTGACGCGCCTGCGCCTGAAGCACATTGGCCTGTCCATCGACGACTTCGGCACGGGCCACTCGTCGCTCGCACAGTTGCGGGACGTGCCATTTGCGGAGCTCAAGATCGACCGTGGCTTCGTGCACGGCGCCGCCCGGGATCTGGCGGCACGCGCCATCGTCGAGGCGAGCCTTGGCATGGCGCGCCAACTGGGGTTGACGTCCGTGGCGGAGGGCGTCGAGGACTGCAGCGACTGGGAGCAGATGCGCGCCCTGGGCTGCGATGTCGCGCAGGGCTACTTGATTGCCCGCCCCATGCCGGCGGACCGGTTCCACGCCTGGCATGCAGACTGGGATAAGGACAAGCATCGGCTCCTGCTGGGGTAGCCGACCGCGGCCATCAATTCTCGCAGAGCGCCTTCCGGCGCTGCTCCCATTGTCGACGCTTGACGTGAAGATGGCGCCGAATTGTCGTCACGGAACGGCGTCGAGTGCGGTGCCGGCCGTGACGCGGGCCTGGGCCC
>CAYHCW010000470.1:0-2740 GCA_964355025.1 uncultured Gemmatimonas sp.
GCCCCGTCTCGGCGAGGCGCGTGAAGTACTGCCGCAGGCGCGTGTACCCGCCGCGTGGTCCCTGGGCCATGCACTTGCACAGCTCCGGACGCTCCCCGAGCTCGCTCATGCCCTGGCGAATGGAGGAGCGGTGGGTCAGCAGGTGGTTGTATTCCGCGGTGGCCCAGGCGGTCAGTTCGGCGTGTGCGTTGCCCGGTTCGTCGGGCAGCACCGGCGCGTCGCGTTCGTACACGCGGGTACGGATGGCCTCGCCGAGGAGGGCGTCCTTGGAGCCGAAGAGTCGAAAGAGCGTGACTTCATTGACGTCCGCCGCCTCGGCGATGAGGCGGGTGGTCGCGCCGCGGAAGCCGTGTTCGGCGAACACGCCGGCCGCGGCGTCGAGGATGTGGTCGCGAGTGGGAGCTGCCATGGGCGCTGGATGGGATGCAAGTGTGTGCTTGCATATAAGCAAGCAACTACTTGCGTACAACGCAAGGGGGTGGGCGGGGGTTCCCAGCCGGGTTGTGATGGGAGCACGACGCCGGCTCCGGTGAACCCGTGCACCTCATCCGGCGCTCCGTTGTCCGACGAACTGCTGGGTCCTACGGCGCCTTCAGTGCGTCCACGTAACCCTCGATGCCGTCCAGCACACGCTCGAGGCCGAAGTCGAAGCTCTCGTCCATCGTACGTGGGCGCCCGCCGCGTGCCGGCAGCGGTGACGCCTCCGAGATGCCTCCCGATTGCGACGAGAGAATGGCCGACAGCATCGGATAACGCGGGTCGTTGATCGCGCGACAAAGATCGGCACCAACGGCCTGCGCCCACTCCTCGAACGAGATGCCGCGAGACGTGGCGCGCGCGAGCGAGATTGCCGTATCCGAGCTCCCGCTCACGTACCCGTGGATCACACTGAGCACATCCATCATGTCTTCGGGGCTCAGCCCCGTGTCGGCAATGGTCGTCAGGAATGCCTCATGCCAGCTCAGCCAGTTGGGTCCATGCGGCGCCGCGACAAACGGCAGCTCCGCCAGCCAGGGCCGCGAGCACAGCATGGCCCGCTTGGCATAGGCCCAGCGCTTCACTTCCTCGCGCCAGCCCTCGCGCGGGCCGCTGCGTTGCGGTGGCGCGCCCATGGCCGTGTCGACGCTCGCGTCGATCAACGCTTCCTTGTTGGGGAAGTAGCGGTACAGCGCCATCGTGGTGAAGCCGAGCCGTTCCGCAACCGCGTGCATCGTCAGCGCGGCAAGACCATCCCGGTCGGCAATACTGATTGCTGCGTGAACGACGTCCTCGCGGTTCAGCGCGGGTTTCGGCCCGCGGCTCGGTCGCGGCTGCGCGTCCCAGAGCAGCTCACTCCGCTTGCGAAGCTCCTCGCCATTGCTCGTCGTGCTGGTGGTGGCCGGTGCGCCTTCCCCGCGACGCGACGCCTGCCTTGCCCCACCGCCCTTTCGATCCACACGCCTGGTCCCGCCTGCCATGTCGCTCCCTTTGCATTGGGCCATTGACAAAATCAAAACTGTGTATATGATACACCCTTCAGTGTACGTCATAAACATAAACAACCTGGAGGAACTCCGCAATGCCCCCCACCGCCGCAGTTTCACTCATCGCACCTCGCGCCTCCCGCCCGAGCTACCGCGATATTGCACGCATCGTCCTCGCGACCGCCATCCTCGTCGGTTCGACCCGGGCCGCCGACGCGCAAACCGCGTCCGACCGGAAGTCCCGGTTCGAGTTCCTTGTGTCCTCCGGGAGTCTCGTGCCGATCGGCGCACAACGAGATGCCATCAAGCGCGGCGATCTCACCGCGGCGCAGCTATCCTATGTCGTTCGTCCGGGCTTCGCCGTCACGTCGAGCATCGGCTGGACGCGCAGCCGCGACATCACGACCGCCGCTAGCCCCAAGCTCGACGTGTTCACGTATGACGTGGGCGCAGAGGCCCGGGCCAATCGCTGGTTTGACGGCAGCGCAGTGACCTTCCGTCCATTCGCCGGCGTCGGCGCGGGTGCGCGGAGCTACAACTACCGTAGCCTCAATGTGGATGCGACGCACAACCTCGCCGCATACGGCAGCCTGGGTGGGGAACTCGGCTACCGCCGCGTTCGGCTGCGCCTCGAGGCGCGCGACTACGTGACCGGTTTCAAGCCGCTGGTTGCCGGTGGCGCGACGGGTCGGCGCAATGACGTCGCGGTGATGGCCGGCTTGCACGTCGTCGCGCGATGAAAGGGAGCGCAATGCCAGTGGCACGGCGACGCGAATGGATGCTTCCCGTGGGGTTGATTGTGTTGAGCCTCGTGCCGGC
Source organism: uncultured Gemmatimonas sp. (assembly GCA_964355025.1). Lineage (GTDB taxonomy): Bacteria > Gemmatimonadota > Gemmatimonadetes > Gemmatimonadales > Gemmatimonadaceae > PNKL01. The sequence goes on from CAYHCW010000470.1 coordinate 2,283, forward strand.
GGTGGCGGGGATGGCGAGGCTCGCCGAGTTGGCTGGCGGGGCCGTGATCACGGCAGCGAACGCGCGGTTCTTCGCAACGCCGCTGCCGGTGGTCCTGCATATCATCTCCGTCATTCCGTACGCCATTGTCGGCGCGCTGCAGTTTGCGCCGGCATTCCGGCGGCGCCACCGGGAATGGCATCGCGCGGCAGGGCGCGTGCTGGTGGTGCTTGGCCTGACGGCGGCGCTGACCGGACTGTGGATGGCACACTACTACCCGTGGCCAGCCGGGGACGGAGTGGTGTTGTACGCCGAGCGCCTCGTGCTCGGGTCGGCGATGACGATGTCGATCGTCATGGCACTCGATGCCATCCGGCGTCGCAAGTACACCGCGCACGGCGAGTGGATGATGCGCGGCTATGCCATCGGGATGGGCGCCGGCACGCAGGTGCTGACGCACATGCCGTACTTCCTGCTCG
>CAYHCW010000471.1:0-2729 GCA_964355025.1 uncultured Gemmatimonas sp.
CCGGCCCCGACATGCTCGCTGCAGGCGTGTACGTGTCGCCTGATCTCGGTGAGACGATCCTCGCCGATCCGCGGCTGGGCGCGTACGCGGCCGGCGGCGTACGCTCGCTGGAGGCGCTGCGCGGCGTCGTACGCATCAACCTCGATCACAAGGTCGATGTCATCAAGACGCGCGGCACCGAGCGCGCCGGGCTCCCCAACACCGACCCGCGCAAGCAGACCTATACCGAGGCGGAACTGCGCGCGGTCGTCGAGGAAGCGGCCACCGGCCACGTTGCCGTGATGGTGCACGCCCACGGCGACGAGGGCGCATACGCGGCCGTCGCCGCCGGCGTCAGGTCCATTGAACACGGAACATTCCTCAGCGACAGCACCCTGCGCCTGATGAAGGCGAAGGGCGCGTATCTCGTGCCGACGCTGTCCACGCTGTATGACCTCGGCGCGCCCGGCGGCGACTACGATGATCCCGTGCTGACCCTGCGTGCGCAGTACATGATTCCGCGCGCGAACCAGGTCATCCGCGCGGCGCACGCCCTGGGCGTGCCGATTGCCACGGGCGTCGATACCGACTACCGCCCCGAGTCGCTGAGCCGGGTGAGTCACGAGGTGCTGCGCTTCACGGAGCTTGGTTTCACGCCATTGGAGGCGCTGCGCGCGGCCACCACCGTGGCCGCCGAGCTGCTGGGCATTTCCGCGCGCACCGGGCGCATCGCGGTCGGGCTCGAAGCCGACCTCATCCTCGTGGAAGGCAACCCGCTGGATGATCCACGCGCCCTGCAGGACGTGCTCGTGGTGGTCAGCAATGGGCAGCTGGCGCTCAACCGCCTTCCGTTCGGCAAGCCGAACTGACAACGGAAGTGAGACGACCGGCGATTATCTTTCCCGCACTGATCCCTACCTTCCAAGGAAGAGGCCGTGAGCGACATCCGCGCCGACAACCGTGTCCAGATCCAGTGGGCCGGTGATCACCGTTTTGACGCCGGCCGTCCCGGCGGACCGCAGATTCGCATTGACGCCTCGGCGCAGACCGGCCCCGGCCCGGTGGATGCCCTGCTGATCGGCCTCGGCTGCTGTACGGGCGTCGACGTCGTGGACATCCTCGCCAAGCGCCGCACGCCGGTGGCATCGCTGGGCATCGAGGTACAGGGCGAGCGCCGGCAGGAGATCCCACGCCGCGTGCTCAAGGCGCACCTCGTGTATCGCATCGACGGCGAGGGCATCGAGCGAGAGCACGCCGAGCGGGCGGTGGAGCTGGCGGTCACCAAGTACTGCAGCGTACGGGATTCACTCGACCCGGCGACACCGGTGACCTGGTCGGTGGTGCTGAACGGCGCCTGAAGCAACCTGGCTCTCCGTCACGTAGGGAGGTCCGTGTCCACCGACTTTTCACTGTTCCTGCCGCTCGGGTTCCGGCACATCGCCGACCTGCGCTCCGCAGACCACATCCTGTTCGTCGCTGCCCTGACGGCCGCCTACTCGCCGCGCGAGTGGGTGCGCATCGCGTGGCTGGTAACCGCATTCACGCTTGGCCACACGCTGTCGCTGGCGCTGGCGACCTTCAACATCGTCCACGTGCCGGCCCGGGTGGTGGAAATCGCCATCGCGGCGACAATCGTCGTCACGGCGGTGGTCGCCATCCACGACCAGCATCGCAAGGCGGCGTCCACGCCGTCGTTCGGCAACCGTTATGCCGTGGCCGGTGTCTTTGGGTTGATTCACGGCCTCGGGTTCTCCAGTTATCTGCGGGCCTTGCTCGGCGGCGAGGGTGACCTCGTCGTGCCCCTGTTCGCGTTCAACGTCGGCCTCGAGCTGGGGCAACTGCTGATCGTCGCCACGGTCTTCGCCGCCGGCGTGGCCGTCGAACGGTGGCTGCGCTGGCCGCGGCGTGACTGGGTGCTGGTGCTGTCCGGAGCCACGGTGGGCGTGGGCCTCTCGATGCTCATCACGCGCGTGCTCGACGCGGGCGCCTAGATTGCTGTTCGTCTTTCCTCATTGCATGGAGTGGTTCCGAATGCGCCTCATCAGCAGGGTAGTTCTCGGCGGCATCACGCTGCTGTTGGTCGCGGCGCCGGCATCGGCGCAGGTCTGGCTCAACGCCGACACGACCAAGAAGATCAACCAGTCCAATTTCCGCGCGCTCGAGGACTGGCCCGCCGGCGGCGAGGTGCGCCGGGGGTCGGGTGCGCCGGGTTCCAAGTACTGGCAGCAGCAGGTGGACTACGTCATCAAGGTCGCGCTTGACTCGACGACGCACCGGCTGAGCGGCAGTGAGCGGGTGACCTACCACAACAACTCCCCAGACAGGTTGTCGTACCTCTGGTTCCAGCTCGACCAGAACATCGACAAGCCCGACTCGCGGGCCAAGGCCATGCGCGGGGCCCTGCCCAAGCAGATGAACCCGCAGATGCGCCGCTTCCTGATGAGCGACTTCGAGGGGGGCTATACGCTGGCGCGAGTACAGCTCGTGGACGCGCAGGGAAAGAAGAAGGACGCGCGCTACTCGCTCAACGGCACCGAGCTGCGCGTGGATCTCGAGGCGCCGCTGGCCCCGGGGCAGCGCGCGGTCGTCGACATCGACTGGTCGCACGAGGTACCCGAGTCGGGGCGCGGCCAGAAGGAGAAGCTCAAGGACGGCTGGGAGTACCTGAACGCGCATTGGTTCCCGCGCGCCGCCGTGTACGACGACGTCAACGGCTGGCAGACCAACCAGTTCCTCGGCATGGGCGAGTT
>CAYHCW010000472.1:0-2720 GCA_964355025.1 uncultured Gemmatimonas sp.
TGCGCCGCTTACCTTGAGTTCGGCGCACGGCGCGCCTCTACCCACACGGAGTTTTTAATGCGACGCTTCCTCCTTTCTTCGGTGGTCTGCCTCGTTGCTGTCGTGGCCGGTGCCTGCAAGTCAGACACGGTCATTGCCACCGAGGACATCCCGACGGCCGGCGTGCGCTTCATCAACGCCGTACCCGACACGGCCGGTGCGTACGGTCTCGACCTGCGCTTCGTGGATCAGGTGGAGAACAACGCCCAGTTCCGCATCGGTTTCCGCAATGGTCCCCAAACGACCTCGGGGATCACCGGAAGCTCGTCGGTGCAGTACAAGCCGGCCCGCGCCGGCTCGCGCCACTTCGTGATCTTCCTCGACGACACGCTGCAGGCCGCGGCGCAGACGAAGCTCAAGGACACGACGGTCACGCTCGTGGCGGGCAAGAACTACACGGCGCTGCTCTGGGGGTACGCCCGTGCCGGGTCCACGCCGGTGATCAAGCTCTCGTTCTTCGAGGAGACCGTGCCGGATCCGGGCACGCAGGTGGCGCTGCGGGTCATCAACGCCACGGGCGCGGCAATCGATGTCACCCAGTTCGTGAAGGGTGCGACGATGCCGGCGACGGCGACGTGGAGCAGCGTCGCGGCGATGAGCATCTCCGGTTATGTCACGGCCGCACCGGGCGCCATCATGTACAACACGCGCGCAGCGGGTTCGGCGACGAACATGTTTGCCGACATTCAGGCGCTGCTCGGTTCACCGGCGTCGTCGAGCGCGGGTACGTCCACGCTCGACATCGCGCCGATTCCCGGCACGTCCGTGGCCGGGTCAGCCGTCACGCTGGTGGTGTACCCGGCGTCCGTTGTCGGTGCGCGGACGCCACAGACGGCGGCCTTCCTGCTGCCTGCCGGCTCGTTCATCTGGGATCGCCGCCCGCCGAATCCAACCGGCACGTAGGCTCGGGCGTTCGTTAATGTGGGACGGGGGCCGCCTGGTGCGCTTTGCGCTGGCGGCCTCCTCGCTTGTGTCAGCAAGACTGGCCGCGCTCGCCGCCGGTCCGCTCCTGCTGATGTCGGCAGGGTGCCGCACCGCCGATGTCGCGCCGGCCGTCGTACCTGAGTGGATGGCCGATCGACAGCTGCAGGAAGTGGGCTTGGCAGCGATGTCGAATACCTACCACGGATTCCGGTTCTCCGATCAGGTCGAGTCGAGCGGCATCACGTTCACCTACCGCGCGGTGGACGATGCCGGTCGCGACTACAAGGCCGTCCACTACGATCACGGCAGCGGCGTGTGCGCCGCGGACGTGGACACCGACGGACGCCCCGACCTGTTCCTGGTGACCCAGCTGGGCAGCAGCGAGCTGTGGCGGAACGTTGGGGGGGGCCGGTTCGAGAACGCGACGGAGAGCGCCGGGTTGCGGCTGAGCGACGCCATCGGCGTTGGCTGCGCGTTTGCCGACATCGACAACGACGGACGCCCCGACCTCTTCCTGAGCACGGTGCGCCACGGCAACCACCTGTTTCACAACGAGGGTGGCGGAAAATTCAGGGACATCACCGCCGACGCCGGTGTTGGCTACGTGGGGCACTCCTCGGGCGCCCTCTTCTTCGACTACGATGGCGACGGGCTCCTCGACCTGCTGGTGACCAACGTCGGCACGTACACCACCGACGAGAAGGGGCCGGGGGGCTACTACATCGGGCTTCGCGACGCCTTTCACGGCCATACGTTCCCGGATCGCGACGAGGCGAGCATCCTCTACCGCAACCTCGGCGGCGGCCGGTTCAAGGATGTCTCGGCGGAGACGGGGTTCTACGACGTGAGCTGGAGCGGTGACGCGACGGTGATCGACGCCAATGACGACGGTCGGCCGGACGTCTATATGCTCAACATGCAGGGCTCCGACCACCTGTGGCTCAACGACGGGGGAAAGCGCTTTCACGACGCCACCGCGAAGTACTTTCCGCGCACACCGTGGGGTGCCATGGGCGCGAAGGTGTTCGACTACAATGGCGACGGCCGGCTCGACCTGTTCGTGACAGACATGCATTCGGACATGTTCGCGTACATTGCGCCGGAGGAGTGGCTGCTCGAGCGCACGAAGGCCGACGCGCGCGTGATGCCCGACCACTACTTCCCGAAGGGGAAAGACCAGTTCGTGTTTGGCAACGCCTTGTTTGCCAAACAAGGCTCGGCCGAGGCGAAGGGTGGTACGCCGTACGAGGAAGTGTCGTACCGCGCCGGCGTGGAGACGTATTGGCCGTGGGGGCCGAGCGTGGACGACATAAACGCCGACGGACGGGACGACATCCTCGTGATTGCCGGGATGAACTTTCCGTATCGCTACGCCCCCAACTCGCTGCTGCTCAACGAGGGCACCGGGTTTCTGTCTGCAGAGTTCACGCTGGGCATCGAGCCGCGCGCGCGGGGCGAGACGCAGCTGGCCTGGTTCACGCTCGAGTGCGGGGCGAAGGGCAAGGATGCGAGTTCGCCGGACTGCGCGAAGTGCGCCAGAGCAGGCGCCGATTCGCTCGGCTGCCGCACGGACGCGCCGGACCGGTACACGATGATGGCGGCGAGGGGCGGGAGGTCGGCGGTGATCCTCGATATCGAGGGCGACGGCGACCTCGACATCGTCACTAACGAGTTCAATGCGCGGCCGCAGGTACTCGTGAGCGACCTCGCGCGGCGCGCGCAGCACCACGCGGTGAGCGTTCGGCTGCACGGCACCC
>CAYHCW010000473.1:0-2702 GCA_964355025.1 uncultured Gemmatimonas sp.
GCGCAGGACGAGGCAACGTGACTATCACAGCGATTACCCGGACGGGCTCCTAGGCCTGACCACACGGGCGGTGGAAAAACAGATCCGGCAACTCAAGGCCAGAGGTCGGCTCCGCCGCGTCGGCCCGGCCAAGGGCGGTCGCTGGGAGGTTCTGCCGTGAAGGGCGTACCAACAACCTGTAAGGATTGCTTACAAGTTCGCGCCGACGGTGGCGGGGGGCCGAAGCGATGAGCCCAGACGGACAGCCCCGCTCCGAGCGCCACACCCAGAACCGCGTGGTCGCCCTGTTCACCGACCCCGCGCGACCCGACGGCCTCGGTTATCGCCACCTCGGCGACTGGAGCACGCGCCCGAACAACCGCCCGATCGAGACGGCGTTCTTGCGCGAGAACCTCTCGGCACGCGGCTACTCGCTCGCCCACATTGCCGCCGCCTTGCAGAAGCTCGAAACAGCCGCCGACGCCACCGGCATCACGCTCTACCAGGCCAACCTGCGCACGTATCAGTTGCTGCGGTACGGCGTCCAGGTGCAGGTAGCGGCAGGGCAGGCGCACGAGACCGTGCACTTGATCGACTGGGCGGACCCCGAAAAGAACGATTTCGCGCTCGCCGAGGAGGTCACGCTCAAGGGCGGCTATGAACGCCGGCCAGACATCGTCCTCTACCTGAACGGCATCGCCATCGCCGTGATTGAACTCAAGCGCAGCTCGGTGGAGGTGGGCGACGGCGTGCGCCAGCTGATCACCAACCAGGAAGAGATCTTCAACAAGGGCTTCTTCAGCACGGTGCAACTGGTACTGGCCGCGAGCGACTCCCAGGGGCTGCGTTACGGCACCACCGGCACGCCCGAGCAGTTTTTCGTCGAATGGAAGGACGAGGCACCGCCCACGGTAGGCGCCACACCGGTTGAAGGGGCGCTACTCGACCGGCCGCTGGCGCAGCTTTGTAGCAAGGCGCGCCTCCTCGACCTGATCCGCCACTTCATGCTCTTCGACGCGGGGCAGAAGAAGGTGCCGCGCCCTCACCAGTTCTTCGGCGTGAAGGCAGCGCAGGAGCGCATTGCCCGGCGCGAAGGCGGCGTCATCTGGCACACCCAGGGCAGCGGTAAGAGCATCCTGATGGTGCTGATCGCCAAGTGGCTGCTGGAACACGACCCCGAAGCCCGAATTCTGGTGGTCACCGACCGCGACGAGCTGGACAAGCAGATCGAGGGGGTGATGAAGAACGCCGGCGTCATCGGCGCCGACTCGCCCTCGCCGCGCATCACGTCGCGGCGCGAGTTCGTCGAGAAGCTCGGCGCCGCCACGCCGCGCCTCTTGTGCGCCCTGGTCCACAAGTTCAATCCGGCCGACCTCGACGGCCCGCCGCCGCCCGTGCAGGGGCGCTTCTACGTGTTCGTGGACGAGTGCCACCGCACCCAGGGCGGCGACATGAACCGGCAGATGAAGCGCTGGCTGGAAAGCGCCATCTTCGTCGGCTTTACCGGCACACCGCTCCTGCGCCGGGACAAGCCGATGACGCGCGACGTCTTCGGCACCAACATCCACACCTACAAGTTCCACGAGGGTGTGGCCGACGGCGTCATCCTCGACCTGAAGTACGAAGCGCGCGACGTGCCGCAGCGGCTGACCTCGCGGCAGAAGATTGACGAGTGGTTCGATCGCAAGACGCGGAACCTGAACAACTTCCAGAAGGCCGTATTGCGTAAGCGGTGGGCGACGATGGAGGAGTTGATGAGCGCCGGGGAGCGCAAGCAGCGCATCATCGCCAGCATCATCGAAGACTTCAGTCTGAAGCCACGGCTGAACAACGACCGCGGCACGGCGATCCTGGTGGCCGCCTCAATCTACGACGCTTGCCACTACTTCCGCCTGTTCCAGAACACGACCTTCGGGCAGTACTGTGGCATCGTCACGTCCTACGAGCCGAACCACAACGCCATCTCGCGGGAGCCCGCCAACAGCGACGAGCGCTACAAGTTCGACACCTACACGCAGCACGTCCTGAAGTTCGGCCAGACAACCAAGCAGTACGAAGACGAGGCCAAGCGCCGCTTCATCCAGGAACCGGCCAACCTGAAGCTGCTGATCGTGGTCAGCAAGCTGTTGACCGGGTTCGACGCGCCGAGCTGCACCTACATCTACCTCGACAACGAGCTGCGTGACCACAACCTGTTCCAGGCCATCTGCCGCACCAACCGCCTCGACGGCGACGACAAAGACTACGGGCACATCGTCGACTTCAAGGAGCTGTTCGGCGACGTGCAGGAAGCGCTCGCCGTGTACAGCTCGGACGAGCTGGACACGGACGAGGCCGGCGGGGGCGACAACAACGTGCGCCTGAAGGACTGGCTGGTCGAGGGGAAGAAGAGGATCGAGGAGGCCCGCGAGGCGCTGCGTTACCTGTGCGAGCCGGTGCCGCTGCCGCGCGAGGTGGAGCATTACCTCCACTACTTCTGCGGGGATGCCGCCAACGCCGCCGCGCTGAACGAGACCGAGCCGCTGCGGATCACGTTCTACAAGGGGACGGCGGCCTTCGCGCGTGCCTACGCCGCCCTGGCACAGGACCTGGGCGAAGCCGGCTATACGGGTGCCGACGCCGACGCGCTGAAGAAGGAGGTGGAGTTCTACACCGACATCCGCGCCGCCATCAAGAAGCACTCGGGCGAGGAGCTGGACATCAAGCCCTTCGAGGCCGACATG
>CAYHCW010000474.1:0-2692 GCA_964355025.1 uncultured Gemmatimonas sp.
CCGCGCTGATCGTCGTGGGCGGCATCATTGGCTCGGGGATCTTCTTCACCCCGGCGGCCACTGCCGCCGCGCTGCCATCGGCCGGGTGGGTGGTCTTCGTCTGGGCGCTGGGTGGCGTCGTGGCGCTCGCCGGCGCGCTGACCTACGCCGAACTCGGGGCGATGCTCCCCGAGGCCGGCGGTCCCTACGTCTACATCCGCGAGGCGTTCGGTCCGCTCCCGGCGTTTCTCTGCGCGTGGATGACTGCCGGCCTCATTGCGAGCGGCGCCATCGCCGCCGTGGCGATGGGCTTTGCTGGGTACCTGAGCCGCTTCGTTGCGTTGGACGTCGTGGGCGGCAAACTCGGCGTCGCCGCCATCACCATCATCGCCCTGACGGCCACCAACATCTTCGGCGTGCGACCCGGTGCGGCGGTGCAGAACGTGCTTACGGTGACCAAGATCGGCGCGCTGCTGGCGCTGGTGGTCGGCGGCATCGTGCTGGTGGCGGGTCCGCACGTCCCGGTGCCAGTCGTGGCTGGCGCGCCCTCGCCGCTGCCCCTGGCGCAGGGGTTCGCCACCGCGTTCGTCGCCGTGCTGTTTACCATCGGTGGCTGGCAGCAGATGAACATGATTGCGGGCGAGATCAAGGACCCCGCGCGCAATATTCCGCGCGCACTGGGCATCGGCATCGGCATCGTGATTGTGGTGTACCTGGGCGTGACCGGCGCCTACCTGGGCGCGCTGGGGCGCGATGGCCTCGCCGCGAGTGCAGCGCCCGCCGCCGACACCGCCGCGCGCCTGGCGGGAGCAGGGGCGGCCACCGCAATGACGCTGGCGGCGATGCTTTCCATCCTCGGCTTCGTGAGCGTGGCCCTGCTCACCAACGCCCGCATGGTCTTTGCCCTCGGCGCCGATACGCCGCTGCTGCGCGCTGCCGCGCGCGTGCATCCACGCTTCGGCTCACCGCACGTGGCGCTTGCCGTGCTTGGCGCCTGGTCACTGACGCTGCTGTTCGCCACCCGCGGAAACATCGGGACGCTGCTGAGTGGCGTCGTCTTTGCCGACTGGATCTTCTTTTCGCTGGGCGCGGCCTGCGTCTTTCGGCTGCGGCGCACGCGTCCCAACGCGGAACGGCCCTACCGCGCGCTCGGCTATCCCTGGCTGCCCGCGTTCTTCGTGCTCGCCGGCGTAGTCGGCATCGTCAGCGCCTACGCCAGCGCCCTGAAAATGTCGCTCTTTGGCACGGCGCTGCTGGCACTGGGCGCCGTCGTTTGGTGGTACGCAGGCAAACGGACGGCGTAAAACGTACGGCGTATAGCGTACAGGTTCTTTTCGCTCGTGCTATCCGACGCCCAGATGCCGGTCAGCAGCCATCGCCGCGAACAGCAGCGCCAGGTACAGCAGCGAGTACTTGTACACCCACCAGGCCACGGCCGTCCATTCAACGCCGGCCGCCGCGCGCACCCGCACCCGCCAGACGCCCCAGAGCAGCAGGGCGCCGAGCACGAGCGCCGAGGCCTGGTAGACGATGCCGAAGACGCCAAACGTCACTGGCAGTACGGACAATCCGATCAGGAGCACCGTGTACCAGAACATCTGGTCGATGGTCTCCCGCTCACCCCAGATGTTGGGCGCCATCGGCACGCCGGCGCGCCCGTAGTCGCGCTGCTTGAGCAGCGCGAGCGCCCAAAAGTGCGGCGGCGTCCAGTAGAAGATGATCAGGAACAGGTAGATGGACGCCAGGTCCACGCGTCCGGTGACGGCGGCCCAGCCCACGAGGGGCGGAAACGCGCCGGCCGCGCCGCCCAGCACGATGTTCTGCGGCGTGGTGCGCTTGAGCCATCGCGTGTAGACGAAGACGTAGAAATAGAATCCCGACAGCGCGAGCGCAGCCGTCAGTACGTTCACGAAGTGCGCCAGCATCCACGTGGCGGCGGTGGCAATGGCGATGCCGAACGCGAGCACGGCGCGCGGCGTCATGCGTCCGCTGGGGATGGGGCGCAGCTTGGTGCGCGCCATCAGGTCGTCGATGTCGCGGTCGAGGTACATGTTCACCGCGTTCGCCCCGCCGGCCATCAGGTAGCCGCCGATCCCCGTCCACAGGACGGTCGCCCAACTCGGTGTGCCGGCCACGAACATCGGGGCCAGCGTGGTCACCAGCAGCAGCGATATGATGCGCGGCTTCGTGAGCGCAATGAGATCGCGGGCGAGCGACGGTTCGTCGGGCGTCGCGTCCGTCGGCGCTGCCACGGCAGATGGCGTCATGGCGGGTGGAGTCACAGCGGGCCCCGTCACGGCAGGTACACCGCAGCGCCCTGCTGCACCTGCGCCGCCCGGTCCCGCGACGCGTGCCAGGTCGATACAAGCACGACGGCGAGCACGATCACCGGCACGACGGCATAGGCCCACTCGATGGCGCGGCGGGCGCTGGCTGACGGCGAACCGCGGATGGCGCGCACCGTCGACCGCAGGATCATCACCTGGCCGACGATCACGAGAGCGGTGGCGATCCAGAACAGAACGGAGATGTGCACGGAGCGGGGCTGGGGAAGCAGGAAGAATCGCGTGTGGCGCCCTTCATTTCAACGGGGCGCCCCTCTCGCGCCCGCCCGCCGCTCTGGCTACACTTGGCCGATGACGCCCCCACCCGTGCCCGCCGCGCCGACGCTCCAGCGTCGCATCGGCCTCTGGTCCGCCATCGCCGTCGTGAT
>CAYHCW010000475.1:0-2691 GCA_964355025.1 uncultured Gemmatimonas sp.
GAGCGGATGGTGGGCGACGTGATCGCCGAATGGGGCGAGGACATCAAGTCGCTCGTCGACCGTGACACCCGGGAGCGCATGCGGGTGCGGCATCGCGCGCGCATGCAGCGTCCCGACCTGATGCGCTCCCCGACGGCGCCGGCGGTGCTGTCGCAGCGCGATGCCGCCGCACTGGGCAGCGGGCCGCACGCCGCGGCCGCCCGCGATGCGCTGATGGACCGCGACGAGGTCATCCGCCTGATCGAGGGGATGACGCGCGCCGACCGGTCACGCCTGCCCGACGTGGTGGGGAGCGCGACGACACTGGCCGACACGATCATGGCGCTGGCCACGCAGCTTGCCGACCTGGAGCGTTCGTCGTCGGGGCTGTCGGCCGCCGCGATCGACAAGGAAATCGCCGTGCTTGAAGCGGCCGCCAACCCGCTCGACCGCGCGGCGAGCGAGGAGCGCGTGAAGCGCCTCGCGCAGATCAAGCGCCAGCGCCGCACGGTGGTGGACGTGGGCAGGCGCCGCGAGCAGCTGGCGGCGCGCCTCGACAGCTGTGCGCTGGCGCTGAAGAACATGCGCTTCGACGTGCTGCGGCTGAAGACGGGGGCGCAGACTTATCAGCACGTCACGACCATCGCCGAACAGGCGATGGTGCTGGCCCGCGAGGTGGACAGTGCGGTGTACGTGGCCGACGAGATGGCGCGGCTGCGCCCGAACGCCGGCACCCCGGGCCGCCAGTGACCGACGGCCTCCGCGCGCGCGTATCCGCCGCGGTCGGCACGCTCTACCAGGTCGACGCCGAGATCGGTCGTGGCGGCATGGCCGTGGTGTACCGCGCGATGGACACCAAGCTGCGTCGCGCGGTGGCGCTCAAGGTGCTCCCGCCCGAGCTGGCCTTTCGCGAGGAAGTGAAGCGCCGCTTCCTGCGCGAGGCGCAGATGGCGGCCCAGCTCAGTCATCCGCACATCGTCCCCATCTACTCGGTGGACGAGTCGCAGGGGCTGGTGTACTTCGCGATGGGGCTCGTGGAGGGCGACTCGCTGGCCAAGCAGCTGTTTCACGAGTCGCGCCCGCCCATCGCCACGGTGCGCCGCGTACTGCGCGAGGTGGCCGACGCGCTGCAGTACGCGCATTCGCAGGGGGTCGTGCATCGCGACATCAAGCCCGACAACATCCTCATCGAGTCGGCAACGGGCCGGGCGGTGGTCACCGACTTCGGCATTGCCCGCGCTGCCCAGGGCGATACGCGACTGACGGGCACGGGCATCGCCGTAGGGACGCCGGCGTACATGAGCCCCGAGCAGGCCATGGGCGAACGCGAAGTGGACGGACGCGCCGACATCTACGCGCTGGGCATCGTCGGCTACCAGATGCTCGCTGGCGAGCTGCCGTTCCAGGCGGCGAACACGCCGTCGATGCTGATGAAGCACCTCAGCGAGCCGCCGCGTCCGCTGCTCGACCTGCGTCCCGACCTGCCGGCCAACCTCGCGTCGGCCATCGAGCGCGCGCTGTGCAAGGCGCCGAGCGACCGCTGGCCCGACGCCGCGGCGTTCCGGGAGGCGCTGGGCGAGAGTGCTCCGGTGACGCTCAACAGCATGCCGGCGGCGCAGGCGCAGTCACGGCAGGCGCCGGCCGCGCCGGCCGCGCCGGCTCCCCGGCCGCCGGTGCCGCCCTCCAACCTCGCGCTCGGCGTCTTTCGCGGCAGCCGGTCGCGATCCGAAGGGGACGACGAGATCCGCGTCTGGCGCGAAGAGGTACGGTCGTATCGGGCGCAGTTGAAGGCGGCGGGGCGCGCGCTGCGGCACGGCGACTCCACTACGGCCGAGCACGTGATGCAGAGCCTCGTGCCGCCCGCACGTCTCAGCGACGAGCACCGGCTGTCGATCGTGCGGCGCAAGGCAGTGAACTACCTGGCCACCACCGCCGTGTTGTTCGGCATCAACATCATGACGCGCGGTGCGCCGTGGTTCCTCATCCCCGCGTTCTTCATGGGCGTCGGCCTGCTGCGCTCGGTGGCCAGCTTGTGGGCCGATCACATTCCGCTGGGCAAGTTGTTCAGTCGCCCGCCGCGCAACACGGACGATGCGGCCGCGCGTGGCGCGTACGCGGTGCCCGGCGTGGGCGTGCGCGCGCTGGCGCCGCCGGGCACCGATGCGTTGCTTGCCTCGGTGCCGCGCGAGGTCCTCGAAGGACGCCACGGCCGGGTGGTTCGCGAGGCGGTGGAGGCGCGGCTGGTCGTGCTCGACGTGCTGGCCAAGCTCCCGGCAGTCGACAAGCAACTGCTGCCCGATATCGCCCCCACCGTCAAGGGGCTCGTCGAGCGCATCATTTCGCTGGCCAGCGCACTGCACCAGCTCGACACGGATGCATCGCCCGACGCACTCGCCCGGCTTGGCCAGCGGCTTGCCGACGCGCGAATGCTGGCCGCCGATGCCCCCGACCGGGACCGGCGGGTGTCACTGCTCGAGCGGCAGCAGGTCACGCTGGCCGACCTCGCCGGTCGGCGCGAAACGGTGGCGGCGCAGCTCGACAATGCGTCGCTCGTGCTCGGTACGATGAAGCTCGACCTGCTCAAGCTGCGCTCGAGCGGCCTGCAGTCGCAGATGGCCGACGCCAACTTCCAGACGCAGGACGCGCGCGCGGTGGTGGCCGAGATCGAGCGCGCGCTCGAGGTGGCGGAGGAAGTGCAGAAGATCAGATAAC
>CAYHCW010000476.1:0-2690 GCA_964355025.1 uncultured Gemmatimonas sp.
TCGGACCGCTGGAACCCCAGCGTCAGCTTGTCGAGGTCGGCAAATCCGCTGGGCACGCCGGTGATGTCGCCGCCGCTGGCCCGCAGCAGGTCGATGCGCTCCATCGCCGCCCACAGCAGGTTCTTGACGCGCACGAACCCCTCGGCGCCGCGGTCCTTGCCCACCTCCATGATCTTGTGCTCGGCCATGTCGATGAGGTCGTGCGAGGTGTGCTGCCCCTCGTAGGCCTCGGTGACGATGCCGGTGGCCACCTCGATGAGGCGGCGCCGCAGCGCCTTCTCGCGCACGATCTTGCAGTGATGCTCGACATTGGCCGTGGTGGGCACGATGTCGATGATCGTCGCCAGGTAGTCCTTGCCCCCGACGGCTTCCAGCGACCCCACGCGCTCGAGCTCGTTGGAGAGCGTGAGCGGATCCACCGCCCCGCCATCGCGGTGGAGCACCAGCATCGCCTTGAAGATGCGCCGGTGCGGCTCGCGGTAGAACATCGTCTCATCGATGAGTTCGGACGCGCGCGCGATGGCGTCGGCGTCGAGCAGCATCGCCGAGAGCACGGCCTGCTCGGCGTCTTCCGAGTACGGAGGACGCCGGTCCCTGAAGGGATCAGGCTTGGACTGCGGAATCGTAAATTCGACGGGCGAGCTGGACATCTTCCCAGGTCGGGCGCTTCCATGCGGGGTTACGCAGGAGCGCTGCAGGGTGATACGTGACGATCAGGGGGACACCGTGAAAGCGGTGCACCAAGCCACGTAACTTACCGATCGGTTGGCTGGTCTGCAGTAGTGTTTGCGACGCAAAAGTGCCCAGCGCGAGGATGACCCGCGGCTGGAGCAGCTCGAGCTGCCGCAGGAGATACGGACTGCAGGCCTTGATCTCGTCGGGTGAGGGGTTTCGGTTGCCCGGCGGGCGGTGCTTGAGGACGTTGCAAATGAAGACGTCCTCGCGCTTGAGCTGGACGGCCTCGAGGATCTTGGTGAGCAGGTCGCCCGAGCGGCCAACAAACGGCCGACCCAGCTCGTCTTCCTTCTCACCCGGGGCCTCGCCCACCACCACGAACTGCGCTGCCGGGCTGCCCTCGCCCGGCACGTGGTTGCGGGCGGTCTTCGCCAGCGAACAGCCCGTGCAGCCGGCGATGTGTGCCGCCAGAGCCTCGAGCGTCTCGACGGCGGCGAGCGGGCCGGTCATGAACTCGCGCACGGAGCGGCCGATCACGATCGGTTGGCCTGGTTCCGTGACGGGGATAGTCTTGCTGCTTACCACGGAATCACGGGGTTCACGGAGATCCACGGAGGGATCTACGGGGGGAACTACGCCGCCACCCGTGGCGCCGATCGCCTTGAGCGCCGTGCGCCAATCGCCGTCCACGGCCGGCGCGTCGTCGCGCGAGGTGGGCCGAGAGATGGCCTCCCCCACCGTAGGCACGGCGGCGCGCGGAGCAGCAGGGCTCTTGTCCCCCAGCAGGCGCAGCACCTCATCCACGGGCATCGCGTCGAGCACGAGGTCCGACTCGCCCAGGTCGCGCCGCTGCTCCAGGTAGAGCCGCAACCGCTCCCTAGCGTCCATCGAACAGGCCAGTCACGCGGTCGAGGACGGCGTCCGCCACGTCCGTCTTGCTCTGCAGCGGCAATTCAACCGCCGATCCGTCGCGCCCGATGAGCGTGACCCGATTCGTGTCGTACCCGAACCCTGAGCCCTCTTCCGCCTTGTTCGCCACGATCAGGTCGAGTTCCTTGCTGGCCAGTTTGGCCCGGGCGTTGGCCTCGAGATCTTCAGTCTCGAGCGCAAAACCCACCACCACGCACCCCGGGCGACGGGCATCGCGCGTCGAGCGCAGGATGTCGGTGGTGAAGGTGAACGTCATCGACGGCGCCGTTGCGCCCTTCTTGATCTTCTGCGCTGCAGCCTGCTCAGCCCGAAAATCGGCCGGAGCCGCGGCCATGATGAGCGCGTCCGCCCCGACCAACGCACTGCGCACGGCGTCCGCCATCTGCTGGACAGATTCCACGGAGACGACGCGCGCCCCCACTGGGAACTCGACGTCCAGCGGGCCGGCCACGAGCGTCACGTCGGCGCCCCGGCGCCACGCGGCCTCGGCGAGCGCGACCCCCATCTTGCCGGTGGAATAGTTGCTGAGGTAGCGCACCGGGTCGAGCGCCTCGCGCGTCGGGCCGGCCGTGACAACGATGTGCTTGCCGCGCAGCGACGTTGCCGGCTCGAGCAGGCGAGCGATGTGCGCGCGAATGGTGGCCGGCTCCGGCATGCGTCCGGGCCCGCTCCCCTCTTCACGGCTCGCCAACGGCCCCACCTCGGGCTCGAGCACCTGGTATCCGATCTCGCGCAGGCGGGCCACGTTGGCCTGCACCTGCGGGTGGGCCCACATCCGGTCGTTCATCGACGGCACCACCAGCACCGGTACGTCTCCGGCTGCCAGCAGCGAGGCGGTGAGCAGGTCGTCGGCGCGCCCCATCGCCGCGCGGGCGATGAAATCGGCGGTCGCCGGGGCCACGACCATCACGTGCGCGGCGCGCGGCAGCCGAATGTGGTCGAGGGCGTGACCCACGGCGACGAGCTGGTCGTGCACGGGCCGGCCGGTGAGCGCCTCAAAGGTGATCGCCCCAATGAACTCGCGCGCCGAACGCGTGAGCACGACGTCCACCTCGGCGCCGGCGAGGGTCAGTTCCCGCGCCAGC
>CAYHCW010000477.1:0-2674 GCA_964355025.1 uncultured Gemmatimonas sp.
CCTTGTACCACTGGAACACGTCCTCGTACTTCGGCGTGATGGGCAGCGTGTGCTCGATGCCCGGGTAGCCGTCGATGCCGTGCGTCATGTTCAGCTTTTCATCCAGCCCGCCCTCGGTGGTCGGCATGATGCCGAGCTCCTTGGCCGCCATGATGATCCACTGGCGCTGCTGGCGGTTGCCGCTCATGTACATCTTGAGCGTCTTGGTGTCGTAGTACTTCGCATAGCGCGACAGGATCTGCTTCGCGTGCTCGAGGTCCTTCACCGGCTCGCCGGCAAAGACCCCCGGGCCAGTGGTGTAGATGCGCGGGCCAATCATGTCGCCCATCGCCACGCGATCACCGTACGTCATGAAATCGGTGCTCGCCGTCTGCGGGTCGCGCGTCGTCGTGGTGCCATAGGCCAGCGTGGCGAGGTACTGCCACGTCTGC
Organism: uncultured Gemmatimonas sp.; assembly: GCA_964355025.1. Taxonomy (GTDB): domain Bacteria; phylum Gemmatimonadota; class Gemmatimonadetes; order Gemmatimonadales; family Gemmatimonadaceae; genus PNKL01. Next base: position 432 of record CAYHCW010000477.1, read on the forward strand.
GTGTTGTGGATTTGCGGCGTGAGCCACTGCGGATGGTAGTGCGTGTCCACCATGCCGGGCATCACCACCTTGCCGCTCACGTCCTTCACCGTGGCATCGGCCGGCACCTCCACGCTCCCCCGCGCGCCCACCGCCACAATGCGGTTGTCACGAATCACGATGTCGGCGTTCTCGATGATCTCGTGCCCCTTCATCGTAATCGCCTTGCCGCCGCGCAGCACCACCGTGCCGCGCGGCGTGTCGCGCACGGCGCTCACGGCAATGCGCATCTCGTCGGGCTTGTAGCCGGGCTTCACCGGCTTCTTGCCGCCCACGGTATCGGCCTTGGCCACCGAATCGGCGCGGGCAATGCTGTCCTTCTTCGTGGGGTCGAGCCGCAGCACGGCCTTGGCCTTGGCATCGGCCACCAGTGAATCGGCTACCGCCTTGCCGCGCGCCAAATCATACGTCCACAGCGCGTTGCCCAGCGACCACAGCACCTTCTTGCCGTCCGCGCTCCACGCCGGAAACTCGCCGCCAATCTCATTCAGCTTGCGCACCGGCACCGCCGCCGACGCGGGGTCGGCCACCGACACCGTGGGCGCCGTGGCGCCAATCTGCGGAATGGTAATCGTGTAGAAGTCCATGCCGACCATCGCCAGCGCCTGGTCGCCAGACGGCGACATGAGCACGAGCCCGGCCGGCGGCGGCTGGGGCGGCGTCGGCTCGGCGGGGTCGAGGTGCGTCGGCTCGCCCTGCACCGCTCCTTCTGCGGACACCGGACGCATCGCGCGACCGCCAATCCACTGCCGCGACGCCTTGTCGTCCAGGCCGGCGTCGAGCGTCATCGGCGAACCGCCCGCGCCCGGAGGCAGCGGCCCTGTGACCTTGAGGTGCGTCTTGAGGTCGGTGCCGTCCCAACGGAACGACACCAGCCCCTCGCGCCCGTACGCATAAATGCGATCGGCACTCGACGTGAAGTGCGGATTGCCCATCCCGCTCGTCGGCATGATCAGCGTCGCCGCACCGCCCGCCGAGGGCAGCCAGACAAACTCGGCGGCCGCCGGGCCAAAGAACGCCGCGCCGGCTTCCTGCATTTCGCGGGCGGCCGCTCGCACTGCAACAATGCGATCGCCCGCGGGCGACCACGCGATGTCGCTGAACAACCCGCTCCCAGTGAGCGGCTTGGTGCTCCACACCTTCTTGGCGTCCATCGAGGCCCGCATCAGCATGCCGCCCGTGGCGTCGGCCCAGGTGGTGTAGGCAATGGACTTTCCGTCCGGCGCCCAGACCGGCATGAACTCGCCCACGTCGTTCTTCGTCACGCGCTGCGGCGTGCCGCCGGGCAGGTCCACCACGTACAGCCGGTCGAGCGCCGAGAAGGCGAGCCTGGTGCCGTCGGGCGAGGGGGCAATGTCGCGAACCTGCTTGGCCGTGAACCCCGTCGCCGTGTCCACGCGCCAGGCGAACTTCACCTCGGGCCCCATCTCGAGCTTCACTTCGGCTTCAAACGGGATCTTCGCTGGTGCGCTCTTGTCCACCGGCACGCGCCAGATCTCGCCGCCGTAGCTCACTACGATGGCCTTGGAATCAGGGGTGAACGCGTAGCCCGGGTACGCGTCCATCGGCGCGCGCGATTCGATGTCGTCGCGCTGCACGGGGAACGCCAGCCACTCTTCGTTTTGCGTCTCGAGGTTGCGGATGCGCAGGCCGGTCTTGGTCTCGAATCGCGAGGCATACACCAGGTATTTGCCATCGCTCGAGAGGGCCGGGCGAAACGCCGAGCCCCCGCGGGTGGACATCTGCGACGTGCGCCCCGTCTCGCGGTCCCACACGTACAGCTGGTACTGCGGGCCCACGGCGTTGTACTGCCAGTCCCCGGTGCGCGCCGCAAACCAGGTATACCGCGGATCCTTGCCGAAGGCCGCGCCGAGCATCTTGAGCGCCGGTGGCGGCGCCGGGGTGGCCGTGAGCGCCACGCCCTTGCCGCCGTCCACGTGGTACATGTACAGCTTGGCGGCGCCAAACGTGCCGCCCGAGCGTGAGGTCACCACGTACTTGCCGTCGGGCGAATACACCGGCGAGATGTACTGGTTCCCGTTGCCGGTGGTGAGGGCGGTGGTGTCCTTGCCGTCGGCGTTCATGATCCAGAGGTTCTCGCCCCCCGACCGGTCGGAGACGAACACCACCTTCTTGCCATCGGGCGAGAAGCGCGGCTGCACGTCGTACGCCATGCCGTGGGTGAGGCGCGTCGCCTTGCCGCC
>CAYHCW010000478.1:0-2674 GCA_964355025.1 uncultured Gemmatimonas sp.
CTTCTCCTCCTCCGGCGACGCCGTGTTCAGCACGTACGCGGCGTGCACCAGCACGTCCCGTGGCTCGATGCCGCCCTCGGCGAGCGCGGCGTGAAAACGGGCGACCTTGTCGCCCTTCATGCCCGCCTTGTCGCCGTAGTAGGTGGGAGGGGCGGTGAACACCTGCAGCGCGGTCATCGCCGCAGCGCCCGCCCGGCGCGCGGCCATCGGCATGCCGCCGGCGTCGCTGGGATGCGACCCGAGGCGGCGCATCACTTTCCTGTGCCTGTGCCTGTGCCTGTGCCTGTGCCCTGGTCCGTGCCTGTGCCTGGGACGTCCTCGCCCCGCAAGTCAATCATGCGCGCCTCGCCGAGGTACTCCACCGACATCGCGCTGCGCTCGCGCTCGATCTTCCGCAGGCGCTTCACCACCTCGGCGATTCGGCGGGCCTGCTCCTCGATCACCGCCATCGCCTCACTGGATTCGTGCTCGTCCAGCAAGCCGGCCCGGATGAGGGACACGTTGGCAAGGAGCGCCGCCAGCGGGTTGTTGATTTCGTGCTGGATGGTCAGCGTCGTCTCGCCGATCCCCGCCAGGTACCGCGCGCGGCGAAGCTCTTCCTCGGCGGTCTTCCGGGCGCGCGACACCTCGATGCGCCGCTCAGCGATGCGCAGGCGAGCCTGCATGTTGTCGGGCGTCACCGGCTTTGACAGGTAGTCGTCGGCCCCCGCGTCGAGCACCGCCGTCAGGTCGTCGGCGCCATCGCGCGCCGTCACCAGCAGCACGAAGGTCGTGTCGCCATCGGGGTGCGCCCGGATCCGCCGGAGGACCTCCAGGCCGTCGAGCCCGGGCATCTGCCAGTCGAGGATCACCAGCGGCGGAACCTCACGCTCGTACGTCGCCCACGCCTCCGTGCCGTCACTCGCCACAATGGGCTCGTGACCGCAGGAGCGCAGGACCTCCTCGTACAGCAGACGCATGAACGCGTCGTCGTCGGCCAGCAATACGCGCACGTGGGGACCAATACTTGAGAGTGTTACTGGGAAATGTGCGCCCGACGCCCAACGGACGCGAGGGGGGTTGGGTGGTGATCTGCCGCCCTCGCGGCGGTTATCTTTCGGGCTCGGCCCCTTCTTCCTCTCGCCTGAGGCCCGATGTCATGGATTCGTCCAGTGCTCCCATAAATGGTACCCGCCGCGTTCCCGCGCCGGTCAATGACCCGATCAAGTCGTATGCCCCCGGTTCGCCTGAGAAGGCCGAGCTGAAGCGCCGCCTCGCCGCCATGTCGAGCGAGTGTCCCGAGATCCCGGTGGTGGTCGGCGGCAAGGCCATTCACACCGGCGACATGACGGACGTGCGCTCGCCGCACGACCACCAGCACGTGATTGCCCGCTTCCATCGGGCGCGCCCCGAGGACGTGACGGCAGCCATTGCCGCCGCGGCCGAGGCGCAGAAGGAATGGGCATCGTGGCGCTGGGAGGACCGCGCCACCGTCATGCTGCGGGCGGCGGAATTGCTGTCCACGTCGTGGCGCTCGACGCTGAATGCGGCCACCATGCTCGGCCAGTCGAAGACCATCTACCAGTCCGAAATCGACGCCGCCTGCGAAATGACCGATTTCTTCCGCTTCAATGCGCACTTCGCGCAGGAACTGTATTCCGAGCAGCCCGTGTCGGCGCCCGGCATGTGGAACCAGAGCGACTACCGGCCGCTCGAGGGTTTCGTCTATGCCGTGTCACCGTTCAACTTCACGGCCATCGGCGGCAACCTGACGTCGGCACCGGCCCTGATGGGCAACGTGGTGCTGTGGAAGCCGGCCGGCACGGCCGTGCTCTCCTCGTGGTACATGTACCAGCTGATGGTGGAGGCCGGGCTGCCCGGCGGCGTCATCAACTTCCTGCCCGGCAACGCCTCCGCCATCTCCAACGTGGCGCTGTCGCATCGCGACCTGGCCGGCGTGCACTTCACCGGCTCCAACGAAGTGTTCAACTCCATGTGGGACACGATCGGCCGCAACATGGCGAACTATCGTTCGTACCCGCGCATCGTCGGCGAGACGGGCGGCAAGGACTTCATCGTGGCGCATCCGTCGGCCGACGCCAAGGCGCTGGCCGTGGCCATGGTGCGCGGGAGCTTCGAGTACCAGGGACAGAAGTGCTCGGCGGCAAGCCGCGCCTACATCCCGAAGTCGCTCTGGAAGCAGACGCTCGCGTACACGCTCGAAATGCTCGCCGACATCCGCATGGGCGACGTGGCCGACTTCCGCAACTTCATGGGCGCGGTGATCGACCAGAAGTCCTTCAAGAACATCAGCGGCTACCTGGCGGACGCCGGCAAGAATGCCAAGGTGCTCTTCGGCGGCAAGACGAACGACGAGAAGGGCTGGTTTGTCGAGCCCACGCTCGTGCAGACTGAAGATCCGTCGTATCGGTTGCTCTGCGAGGAGATCTTCGGCCCGGTGCTCACGTGCTACGTGTACGACGACGCCAAGTGGCTGGAGACGCTCACGCTGGTGGACCGCACCTCGCCGTACGCGCTCACCGGCGCGGTCTTCGCGAATGACCGCAGGGCGATTCTCGAGGCGCATACCGCGCTGCGCAACGCCGCCGGCAACTTCTACGTGAACGACAAGCCGACGGGCGCGACGGTCGGCCAGCAGCCCTTCGGCGGCGCACGCGGCAGCGGCACCAACGAC
>CAYHCW010000479.1:0-2666 GCA_964355025.1 uncultured Gemmatimonas sp.
TTCGGGCTGCCGGTGGCGCTGGTGATCCTGGGCGTCACGCTGGTGCCGTTCCTGCACAAGGCCAAGGTCTACACGGCGTACGAGTTCCTCGAGCGGCGCTTTGACGCGAAGACACGCTCGATGACGAGCTTCCTGTTCCTGCTGTCGCGCGGTCTCTCCTGCGGCACCATCATCGCCGCGCCCGCCGTGGTGTTCTCGTCGATCTTCGGCTGGCCGCTCGCGTATTCGGTGGCGCTCATCGGCGTGCCGACGGTTCTCTACACGATGATCGGCGGTGTGCAGGCGGTGGCGTGGACCGACGTGAAGCAGATGGTCATCGTCGTCACCGCGCTGGTGGCGATGATCGTGGTGCTCCTCGTGCGCATTCCGGTGGGCGCCGACGACGCGCTGCGCATTGCCGGGGCGGCCGGGCGGCTGCAGATCTTCGACTTCTCGTTCACGCTGACGTCGCAGTACACGTTCTGGAGCGGCATCATCGGCGGCACGTTCCTGATGCTCTCGTACTTCGGCACCGACCAGAGCCAGGTGCAGCGCTACCTGACGGCGCGCTCGGTGGACGAGGCGCGCAGCTCGCACCTCATCAGTGCGTACTGGAAGATCCCGCTGCAGGCAATGATCCTGCTGGTCGGCGTGCTTGTCTTCGTGTTCTACGTCTTTTCAGCGCCGCCGCTCTACTTCAATCCGGCGCAGGCGGACCGTATGCGCGCCGCCGACCCCGTGGCCTACGCCGCGGTGGAGCAACGGTACGGTACGGCGCTCGCCCATCGCGCCGAGGCCGCGCGGGCGCTCGCCCGCGCACCCCGCACCGGCGACGACGCGGCGCGCGCGGCCGTGAAGGCGGGCGACGTGGAGGTCGCGCTCGTGCGCACCGACGCCCTGGCCGCGGCCGCAACCGTCACCGGCAAGTTGGCGAAGGACGTGAACTACATCATTCCGCACTTCGTGCTCACTGAGATGCCCATCGGGCTGGCGGGCATCTTCATCGCGGCGGTCATCGCGGCGGCCATGTCGGCGGTGGCCGGTGAGTTGGCGTCGCTCTCGAGCACCACGGTCATCGACTTCTACCGGCGGCGGGTGAAGCCCGAGGCCGAGGACTCGCATTACCTCACCGTGTCGCGCGCTGCCACTGGCGTGTGGGGCGTCTTTGTCTGCATCGTCGCCACCTTTGCGGTCTCGCTCGGGTCGCTCATCGAGGTGGTGAATCGATTTGGCTCGTATTTTTACGGGTCCATCCTGGGGGTCTTCATGCTGGCGATGATCCCGCGCACGAAGGCGAACGGTGCGTTCTTCGGGCTGATCAGCGGCATGGCGGCCGTGGGCGCGGTGAACTTCGGCGCACCGTCCGTGGCGTTCCTGTGGTACAACGTCGTCGGCGCGGTGACGGTGGTGACGGTGGGGATGCTCTTCGGACGGAGCGCCGAGGACGTGACGGTGTGACCCGGCGGGAGATGGGACCCGACATCACGGGGGTGACACCGCGTGAGCAGCGGCTCGCCGCGGCCGGCCGCGTGGCTGCCGGCCTGCTGCACGAGTTCCGTAACGCGCTCAGCCCGATTTCCAACCTGGCGTTCCTGATGGAGCAGCAGTCCGGCGATCCCGGCAAGGTGCGGGAACTGGCCCAGCGGATGTCACGGCTCACCCAGATGCGCAGTCGGGTGGCAGATCGCCTCCGCGACTTCCTGCGGCAGGACGCCGTGCGCTTCCCCGAGGCGTCGGTCGTCGACCTGTCGGCGGTGGCCCGCGAGACGGTGGCGCTGTGCACGACGCTTGCGTCGTCGCGCCCGGAGGCGCCCCCCGTTCGGCTCGAGTGCGATGCGGCGCAGCCGTTGGGTGTGCAGGGTGACGGCGCCGACCTGCGCACCGCCGTGCTCGAACTGTTGCTGAACGCGCTCGACGCCCTGCCGGGCGGTGGCGTGGTGCAGGTGCGCACCTGGACCGCCCAGGGCTCGGCGATGCTGGAAATCCGCGACAACGGGCCAGGCCTGCCGGCAGCGCTCGCGGACGCGGTGTTCGATCCGTTCATTTCGACCAAGGGCGAACCCGATGCCGGGCTCGGACTCTCGGCTGCGTGGGGAATTGCGCAGCGTCACGGCGGCCAGCTGGCCGTCGAGTCTGCTCCCACCGGCGGCACGGCGGCGATCCTCAAGCTTCCCCTGTCGCCGCTCGATACTTGAGTGCAGTATGGGAACCTCAATGCCCACCGTTCCGGTCCCTGTCACCGCACTTGGCGCACGAGTTCTCGTCGTGGACGACGAACTCGCCGCACGCGAGTCGCTGAGTGAACTGCTTTCAACCCTCGGGCATGCCGTCGTGGACGCCGTGGCGAACGCCGAGGACGCCGAGGCGCGCGCCCGGGAGCTGCATCCGGATGCCATTCTCCTCGACGTCCATCTGCCGGGGGCCAGCGGCATTGAGGCGGCGCAGGCGATCTCGCGGGCATTGCCGGGCGTGGCGATCGTGCTGATCAGCGGCGACGATACCATCCAGCTGACGGACGCCGAGGCCGATGCGACGGGCGCGGTGGCATTCCTGCCGAAGCCCGTGCCGCCTCGCGTGCTCGATTCCACCATCCGCCTGGCCGTTGCCCGCACCGGGGCGCTGCGCCAGGCGCGTCAGGAGGCGGCGGACCTCAAGCAGATGCTCGAGGACCGCAAGGTGATCGAGCG
>CAYHCW010000480.1:0-2655 GCA_964355025.1 uncultured Gemmatimonas sp.
CAGGTTGGTGAGCACCTGCACGAGGCGCGCGGCATCGCCGTGCACCGCCGGCACGCCGTCGGCAACCTCGACGCTCAGCACCACGCCGCGCTCGTCGGCCTGCGGTCCGACCATCGCCGCCGCCTGCGCCAGGATGGGCTCCAGCAGTTCCGTACGTCGCTCGATCGACAGTTTTCCCACTTCGATGCTGGAGACATCGAGCAGGTCGCGAAGCAGCCGCGACATCCAGTCGGCCGAGTTGCCGATGGCTTGCACGAGCTGCCGCGCCTCCTCGAGGTCCGAGGGCGGCGACTGCAGCAGCGCGGCGGAGCACAGGCGAATCGCGGCCAGCGGATTGCCCAGGTCGTGCGAGACGACGCTCAGCACGTCCTCTCGGGCGCGCGACGCGCGACGCGCCATCGTGTAGAGCCGCGCGTTGTCCAGCGCGTAGGCAGCGCGGGCTGCCAGCTCCTGCACCAGGGCAAACTGCGCCTGCGAAAAGGACGCTCCCGTCAGGCGAAAAAACGTCATGGCCCCGAGCACCTGATCGCGAACGACCAGCGGAACAAACAGCACCGCGCGAATGCCCAGCGACTTCAGTCGCGCCACTTCCTCGGCGCTGTCGGCGTGGGCCTCGAGCCAGTCGTCGGTGACCGTGGTCACGATCTCGGCCTTGCCCGATCGCATCACGTCGATCGCGCGCCAGGGATTGTCCCACGACAGCACATCGGTCGCCATCGTCTCCAGCACGGCCTGCACCGCGGGGTTCGCGCTCCGGCTCGTCTCGCGCTGCCAGACCCCATCCACCCCTTCCACGTCCACCACGCAGGCCTCGGCGAGGTACGGCACGCCCACGTTCGCGAGGCTCTGGAGCGTGCGGGTCACATCGAGTGAGGTCCCCAGGGTTGCGCCAGCTTCCACCAGGAAGCGCTCGTCGCGCGCACGCTGGGTGCGCTCGGTGACGTCGCGAAGCACCACCGAGAACACCACGCCGTCGCGCGTGTCGAGGCGCGAGATCGAGGCCTCGGCCGGGAATTCCTCGCCGTCCTTGCGCCGCCCGTAGATCTCCCGCCGCTCGCTCATTCGGCGCGACGCGTCGGCCCCGCGTCCAAAGCCGTCTACGTGGTCGCCGTGCGCGCTGCGGAAGCGCTCGGGAAGCAGCTCGGTGAGTGGTCGTCCAATGGCGTCTTCAGGCAGGTAGCCGAAAATCTGCGAGGCGCCGTGATTGAAGTGCAGGATGCGCTGGTCCGACGACGCCACGATGATCGCGTCGACGGCAACGTCGAGGATGGTCGCGAACAGGGCCTCAGAGGCGGCGATGGTGGCGTCAGCGTCGGACAATGCTACTCCGCTCGCAGCGAGTCGAGGGATGGAACCAAGGGGGGGCGTGAGACTTTTCCTTACTTAATGTACTCCGCACGCCGCTCCGCAGGTAGCGCTCGGCCGCGCAAACGGAAGTTCCCCCACGTCACTTGGGAACCTTACCCGACTGTCTGGCGCCTCCCGGCGCCTTAGGCTGGAGTGCAGCAGTCTCGTGAGGCGCACATGTATGCCAACACCAGCACGCGCGAAATCACCGCACCCGCCGCCAGCCACTTGAATCCCGAACACCTGCTCCACGGCCAACTCCTGCTGGCTACGGACGGCTCCGTCAGTGCCGACGGCGCCGTGGCGATCGTTGCGGCGCTGCGCCGCCAGGGGCCGCTCCGTCTCGAGGTGATGGCCGTCTTTGAACCGGCTCCCATGCCGGTGCCGAGCGTTGATCCGTCGCTGGCCGCCATGACCTCCATGGCCAGCGACGGGATCCTGAAGTCCGAGTTCTTTGCGCGCGTGGATCGCCAGCTCGCCCGCGCCTTCGCCGGCGTGCCCCCGGTCACCGTGCAGCACTCTGAAGGGTCCCCCGTGCGCCTGATCGTCGAGGCCGCGCAGCGGACGCAGGCCGACATCATCATCACCGGGCTGCGCGTACACACACTGATCGACCGCCTCGTCGGCGATGAGACCGCGCTGCGCGTGACGCGCGCCACCGACCGGCCGATCTTCGCCGTCGCTCCGGCACTCTTGACCCTGCCGCGTCGCGCCGTCGTGGGCATCGATTTCTCGCAGGCGTCGATGCGCGCAGCGCACGCCGCGGCGGGGATGCTGGTGGACGGCGGCTCGCTCACGCTGCTCCACGCGCGCCCTGCGCTTGACGCCTCGTTCGCCGCCGAGGATGGCCTCGATGTGCCGTACGCACGCGGGGTGACCGCCGCACTCGACGGACTGCGCGCAGCCATTACGGCCACCCACCCGATGATTTGCGTGCACATCGAGCGTCGCGACGGCGAGCCGGCCGAAACCGTCCTCAACTACGCCGTCGCGTCCGACGCCGACTTCGTGGCCGTTGGCCGGCACCGCCGCAACGCCATTTCGCATGCCATTCTTGGCAGCGTTGCCACCACGTTGCTGCGCAAGGCGCAGATCTCGGTGCTGGTGCTGCCGCCCATGGCGGAGGACGGGCACCACTAGAGGCTAGAAGCTAGGTACTAGATGCTAGGAGATTGATCTAGCACCTAGCACCTAGCACCTAGCATCTCCCTATCAGCTCTCCGGCGTCAGCAACCCGAGCCGCAGCGCCAGCTGCACGTACTCGTGCCGGTGCGACAGCCCAAGCTTGTCCTGGATGCGCTGCTTGTA
>CAYHCW010000481.1:0-2654 GCA_964355025.1 uncultured Gemmatimonas sp.
ATCGTCTACGGCATCGTGCAGCAGCACGGCGTGGGCGGGCTCACGGTGGCGACGATGATGGCCGGCGTCATCCTGATTGCGCTCGGCCTCGCCAAGATGGGCGGCGTCATCAAGTACATCCCGCACCCGGTGACCGTCGGCTTCACCAGCGGCATCGCGGTGGTGATCGCCAGCGGCCAGCTGCGCGACTTCTTCGGGCTCGACCTCAAGACGGTGCCCGCGGAGTTCGTCCTGAAGATCGAGGCGCTGGCCGAGCACGCCGGCACGGCGGACGCGACAGCCGTGCTGCTGGCCGTCTCGACCATCGCCATCGTGCAGTTTGCGCACCGCGTGACGACGCGCATACCGTCGCCGTTCGTGGCCCTGGTGGTGACCACCGGCGTGGCGCAGTTGATGCACCTCGACGTGGCGACCATCGGCAGCCGCTTCGGCAGCATCGACGTCTCGTTTCCCTTGCCGCACCTGCCCTCGGTGACGCTCCATACCATGACGCAGCTCGTGGGCGCCGCCTTCACCATCGCCGCGCTGGGCGGCATCGAGTCGCTGCTCTCGGCGGTGGTCGCCGACGGGATGATCGGGAGCCGGCACCGGTCGAACATGGAGCTGATCGCCCAGGGGGTGGCCAACGTGGTGACGCCGCTATTTGGCGGCATCCCGGCCACCGGCGCCATTGCGCGCACGGCGACGAACATCCGCGCGGGCGGGCGCACGCCGGTGGCCGGCATCGTGCACGCCGTCACGCTGCTGCTCATCACGCTCTTTGCCGGACGCTGGGCGTCGCTCATTCCGATGGCGACGCTCGCCGGCATCCTGATGGTGGTGTCGTACAACATGAGCGAGTGGCGCACGTTCCGCGGGCTGCTGAGCGCACCGCGCGGTGACGTGGCGGTGCTGCTCACCACGTTCTTCCTGACGGTCTTCGTGGACCTCACGGTCGCGCTGGGCGTGGGGATGGTGCTGGCGTCGTTCCTGTTCATCCGCCAGATGGGCGAGGCGACGACGGTGCGCGCGATGACCGACGATGACGCCGACCGCGCACTGCGCACGCTCGACGTACCGGCGGGCGTAATGATCTACGAGATCGACGGACCGTTCTTCTTTGGCGCCGCCGAGAAGTTCCGCGACACGATGGCGGAGATCGACCGGCCGCCCAAGGTGCTCGTCATCCATCTGGCCCGCGTCAACGTGCTCGATGCCACCGGCATCGGCGTCATTCGCGACCTGCTGAAGAAGGGTCTCACGGACCGGTCAACGCTCATCCTGAGCGGCGTCCACTCGCAGCCGATGCTCGCACTGGGCAAGACCGACCTGCTCGACGCCATAGGCGAGGAGAACCTGGTGAGCGACCTCGACGCCGCGATCACCCGCGCGCGCGACGTGCTCGCCACCCGGGTGACGGGCCAGCATCGCGTCGCGATCAGCTGACCCCGAGTTGACTGCCGGCTAGCGCCGCCCGAAGGCGAAGCCCACCTGAATGGTGAGCAGGTCAGCGCGCGAGCGCCGCGGCGACAGCACGGGGTTGTTGCCGGTATCGAACGAGATGTCGCTGTCGGTGAGGTAGCGCGCCTCGCCATTCCAGTGGTAGCGGGCCCCGATGTCCATCTGGCCGCCCGACTTGCCGACGGGAATGTAGAAGCCGCCGAACAGCGTCCTGGCAAAGGTCGCGTCGCTGTAGTTCGTGGACGAGGCGAACGACTCGCTGCTGGTCTGGCTCGACCCCGACACGCTGGACGACGTGAAGAAATTCGTGAAGCCCACGGACCCACCGACGTACGGACGCACGTTTGCTGCCGGCAGCCCGGCCTGCAGGCCGACGCCGCCGTGCAGGATGTTGTTGGTGGTGTTCACGTCGACGCTGATGAGGCCCAGCGGTCCGCTCCCAAGCGGGACGCGGCGGCTCTCGGACCCGTAGATGCTGTAGCTCAGCTCGGCGAGCACGGCGAAGGGCGAGCCTCCGAGCCGCCAGCCGAAGAACCCGTTGGCCCCAAACGCCGCATCGACATTGTTGGCAAACTCCCCCTGCGGGGCGCCGTAGTGCAGGGCGATGCCGGCGACGGCGGAGCGGGGAAACTCGCTGGTGCCCTTGGAGTCCTGCGCAGCGATGGACGTGGACAGCACGGCGGCGAAGACGACGGAAGAGATGATCTTCATGGCAGAGACCCGTTTGCAGGTGCGAAATGTGACGCGGTGAACCGAAGGGAGGCACGTGAGCCGTGCCTCCCTTCAATTACTACCGTCGACACTAACGTTCAGTTTCAGGGAATGAACGCGTCGGGCCAACCGTCGCCGAACGGATCGCCCGGCGTGGCACGCAGCGCCGGCGACGGAGACGGCAGTTCTCCCCGCTCGAGCCAGCGCGTGATGTCCGCCGCCACCGACTGCGCGTGCGCCTTGGTGTCCACCGAGGCGCTGAGCGTGGCGGTGCGCTGGGCGAGCGCGCGCAGCGCCGCCAGCTTGAAGTCGGCGATGCCACGCACCTCGGGCGCCGCGTTCTTGTCGGCAGCGAGCGTCATGAGGCCGTCGGCCACCGCGCGCTGCGCCACGCGCTGCAGCGCGGCCAGCTTGGCGCTCGCGTTTGCCGGCTTCGCCCAGGTGGACGCCACGATGGCGTCGATCACTTCGGCCAGCGTCGGCAGGTTGGGCGCGCGGGGCGC
>CAYHCW010000482.1:0-2647 GCA_964355025.1 uncultured Gemmatimonas sp.
GAGGCGATTTACTCGGGGAGGGGTGCGGAGTGCGGGGGTTTGGTGCGGAGGGAAGAGCGAAGTACGGGGTGAGGGGGGATGAGGCCCCGTCCCCCGCTCTCCTCACTCCACCCGTTCCCCCGTACTTGCACCCCGCACCCCGCACTCATGACCCCGTTCTCCATCACAGATCGCGTCCGCTGGTCCGACTGCGACCCGCTCGGCATCATCCACTACAGCACCTACCTGCGCTTCTTCGAGATTGCCGAGCACGAGATGTTCCGTGCGTGCGGGCTGCCGTTCGAGGTGCTGCGCCAGTCGGGCGGCGTCTGGTTGCCGCGCAAGTCGCTGCAGTGCGAGTTCCACTCGCCCGCACAAATGGACGAGGCGGTGGTCATCGACACCTGGTTCGCAAAGGTCGGGAAGACGTCGCTCACCATGCGATTCGAGGTGTACCGTGAGAGCGATCGCGCGCACCGGGCCAGCGGAACCTTGACGGTGGTCTGCGTGCAGAAGGACACGATGAAGAAGTATCCCCTGCCGGAGAGCGTGCGCAGAGCGATTGCGAGGTACGTCGCGGAGGACAGGGGCTAGGAGCTAGGGGCTAGGGGCTAGGTGTCTCGTCTAGCACCTAGCACCTATCATCTAGCCTCTGACTTCATCCCCCCCGACTTCCTGATCCGGTTCTGCACGCGTTGCAGCCCGTCGTACGCGGCGTACTTGTACGCCTCGCTCAGCGTGGGATAGTTGAAGACGGCCTGGATGAAGTAGTCGATGGTGCCGTGGAAACCGAGCACCGCGCCGGCCACGTGAATGAGCTCGCACGCCCCCTCGCCCACCACCGTGGCGCCGAGCAACCGCTGGTCTTCGGGGCTGAACACGAGCTTCACGAAGCCCGCCGTCTCTCCGGTGATCTGGCCCCGGGCGTTCTGGCGGAAACTCGCCTTGCCAATCTCGTACGACAGGCCGAGTGCGCGGGCCTCGTGCTCCGACAGCCCGACCGTGGCGACTTCGGGAATCGTCCAGACGCCGTAGGGAAGGACAGCCGACACCTCCTGCTTGTACTTGAAGTCGAAGGCGTGGCAGATGGCGACGCGGGCCTGCTCCATCGACGTCGAGGCGAGCGCCGGGAACCCGATGACGTCGCCCGCGGCGTAGATGTGCGTGGTGCTGGTCCGGAACTTCTCGTCAACCGCAATGAACCCGCGGGCGTTGGTGCCGACGCCGGCATTGGCCAGCCCCAGCCCCGTGGTGGTGCCCTCGCGGCCGGCGCAGTACAGCACACTCTCGGCGACCAGCGTGGTGCCGTCGGCGACGGTGACGTGTCCCAGGCCGTCGCGCACCTCGATGCTGGCCACGTCGGCGCCCAGATGGGTGTGGACGCCGAGTCGGCGGGTGAACTCCTGGCGCAGGGCATCGCTGACGTCGTGATCGAACTGGGTCAGCAGGCGGTCGCGGGCATTGATGATCGTCACCTGCACGCCGAGCGCGGCGAAGATGCACGCGTACTCACACCCTATGACACCGCCACCGACGACGATCATGCGCGCAGGAATCTTCTGGAGTGCCAGCACATCGTCGCTGTCGATGACGACGGCGCCATCGAAGGGGATGTGCGATGGACGCCACGGATGCGAGCCCGTCGCCACGAGAAAGACATCGCCGGTGAGGACCTGCGGTTCCTGCCCGTGCCGCGAGACCTCCAGTGACTGCGGCCCGGTGAAGTGCGCGGTGCCCTGCCGGGTGGCAATGTGGTGGCGCTCGATGTTTTCCTCGATCAGCTGCCACGACGCCTCGACGACCTGGCGCTCGCGGTGCATGAAGTCGCTGATCGTGATGTCGGGACGCAGGTGGAATTCGACGCCGTAAAGTCCCTTCTGCCGCAGGCCGGAAAAGACGAGGGCCGTTTCGCGCAGCGTCTTGGACGGGATCGTGCCCGAGTTGACCGCGGCGCCGCCCGGTTTGGGTGCGCGCTCCACGAGACAGACGGTCTTGCCGAAATACGCGGCCTGCGCCGCCCCCTTTTCTCCTGCCGGGCCGGCGCCGATGACCACGAGGTCGAAATGCTCGCTCATTGCTGGCGAAGATAGGGCCTTCCCCCGCTGCTGGCGAGGCATCCAGCCCCCGGAACCGGGGCGGTCCCACTATCTTTCCCCCCATGAGTTCCTCCGACGCAACGTACTTCCGCAAGGGATTCGGCCTCAAGCAGGATGTGGAGGCCACCCTCGTGGCTGACTATACCGGCGAGATTGTCGACCTGCTGCGCGCGCGGGACTACCAGCTGGTGGTCGGCGACGTCTCCGTCCGCCTCGCCAAGGAGTTCGGGTTCTGCTACGGGGTGGAGCGCGCGGTGGAGTACGCCTACCAGACGCGCCACAAGTTTCCCGGGCGCCGGGTTGTGCTGGTGGGCGAGATCATCCACAACCCGCACGTGAACGTGCGGCTGCGCGAGATGGGCATCGAGATCCTGATGCCCGGCGAGACCGGCTTCGACTACGCGGGCATCACGGCCGATGACGTGGTGATCCTGCCGGCGTTCGGCGTGACGATCACCGACTTCCACACGCTGCGCGAGCGCGGCTGCGTGGTGGTGGACACCACCTGCGGTTCGGTGCTCAACGTCTGGAAGCGCGTGGAAGCCTACTCGCGCGACGGCTTCACCTCGCTG
>CAYHCW010000483.1:0-2646 GCA_964355025.1 uncultured Gemmatimonas sp.
TCCTCGGCAAGCCCCGCGACGTGGCGCACGCGGCGGAGATGCTGCTCCGGCTCGCCGGGCGCGAGCACACCGTCTACACCGCCATCGCCGAGGCGCGCCACGACAGCACGGAGAGCGCGGTGGAGGCTGTGCGCGTGACGATGCGTGCGATCAGCGAGGGCGAGGTCGCGGCGTACATCGCCACGGGCGAGCCGATGGACAAGGCCGGCGCGTACGGCATCCAGGGCTACGGCGCGACCATCGTGGAGCGCGTGGACGGCGACTACTTCAGCGTGATGGGGCTCGGGCTCCGCCGGCTCGTCGAGCTGCTTGCGCGCCTCGGCGTGCACTACGAGTTCGGCGCCGGCGTGGTGGACGTTGACGCCTAGGCGGCATCGGCGCCTCAGCGCGCGGCGCGCCCGTCAGGCAATCAGCAGCTTCACCAGCTTTCGCGGCGACTTCACGAGGTCGGCCAGCGTATAGCGGTCGAGGACCGCGAGAAATGCCTGCAGCGCCTCGTCGAGGACGCCGGCCAGCTGGCACGACGGGGCAATGGGGCAGGTGTTCTTGTCCGCGTCGAAGCACTCGACCAGGCGGAAGCTCTCCTCGGTTTCCCGCACCACCGCGCCGATGTTGATCTCCTCGGGCGAGCGGATCATGCGCACACCGCCTCCGCGCCCGCGCATCGTCTCCAGGTAGCCGAGCCGGGCGAGGCGCTGCACGACCTTCACGAGGTGATCCTCGGACAGCGCCATGCGCCGCGCGACCACGCCGACGGTCGCCGTTTCGCCCGGATACAGCGCGAAATACGTCAGGCAGCGCAGTGCGTTGTCAGAGAATCGGGTCAGGTGCATGCGGGTTCAACGCCTCGGGTTCCCAGAAGGTGCCGGAAGGATACCGATTATGTGCGGGCGGGTGTCATCGGCGTTGTGCCGTAAAGTCCGCAGGGAGTTCCCCTACAGAACTTCAGGGCGATTTCTGACTTTCAAAGAAGGTTGTGAGATACCACTATTAGCGGGTACTTCAGGGCGGCCTTCGCGCGGCCGCCCCTCGACTGGTCCTTCACCGTCTTGCGAGGCTCTCCCGAATGCCCACGTTCCCGAAGTTCCGCCACCTGGTTGGCGCCGGCGCGCTCGCGTCGGTGGCGCTGCTGGCGTTTGCCTGCTCCACGCGACAGGCCAGCACCGGGCTCGTCGCCGGCGATGCTGCCAAGGCGGTGTATGTCGCACCCGGTCAGTACGACGAGTTCTACGCCTTCATGTCGGGCGGGTTCAATGGCCAGATCGGCGTCTACGGACTGCCGTCGGGCCGCCGGCTGAAGACCATTCCCGTCTTCTCGCAGTATCCCGAGAACGGCTATGGCTACAGCGAAGAGACCAAGCCGATGCTCAACACGTCCTACGGCTTCATCCCGTGGGATGATACGCACCACCCGGCGCTCTCCCAGACCAACGGCGAGGACGACGGGCGCTGGCTCTTCATCAATGCCAACAACACGCCGCGCATCGCGCGCATCGACCTCAAGCGCTTCGAGACCGAGGAGATCCTCGAGATCCCGAACGCCGGCGGCAATCACGGCTCGCCGTTCGTGACGCAGAACAGCGAGTACGTCATGTCGGCCACGCGCTTCAGCGTGCCGGTGCCGAACACCGACATGCCGATCAGCGAGTTCAAGAAGAGCTTCAAGGGACAGATCTCCTTCATCCGCGCCGACCAGCCGGGGAAGATGCGGGTCGAGTTCCAGATGATCATGCCGGGCTTCAACTACGACCTCGCCCGCGCGGGCAAGGGGCCGAGCAACGGCTGGGTCTTCTTCACGATGTACAACACCGAACAGGCCAACTCGCTGCTCGAGGTCAACGCCTCGCAGAACGACAAGGACTTCGTGGCTGCCGTGAACTGGAAGGCCATCGAAGCCTGCGCCAAGGGCGGAAAGGTCAGGAACACCGCGGCCGACTACCGGCACAACTACACGGACGAGTTCACCCGCGAGGCCAAGAGCGAGAAGGTCACCTCGGTGCCGCAGTTTGCCGCCAAGGACTGCCCGGGGGCGGTGTATTTCATGCCGACGCCGAAGTCGCCGCACGGCGCGGACGTGGACCCGACGGGCGAGTACATCGTGGCCGGCGGCAAGCTCGCCTCGGTCATCCCGGTGCACTCGTTCTCCAAGATGCTCAAGGCCATCGAAGCCAAGGAGTTCGAGGGCGACATCGAAGGCATCCCGGTGCTCAAGTACACGTCCACGCTGGCCGGGGAAGTGAAGAACCCGGGCCTCGGCCCCCTCCACACCGAGTTTGATGGCAAGGGCTACGCCTACACGTCCTTCTTCATCTCGTCGGAAGTCGTCAAGTGGAAGCTTGGCACCTGGGAAGTCGTCGATCGCGTGCCGACCTACTACTCGGTGGGCCATCTGATGATCCCCGGCGGCGGCACGATGAAGCCGAACGCCAAGTACCTGGTGGCGATGAACAAGATCACCAAGGACCGCTACCTCCCCACGGGCCCCGAACTGACGCAGAGCGCGCAGCTCTATGACATCTCGGGCGACAAGATGAAGCTGCTGCTCGACTTCCCCACCGAGGGCGAGCCGCACTACGCCCAGGCCATCGAGGCGAAGAAGATCAAGGACCAGCAGGTGAAGTTCTTCAAGATCGCCGAGAGCAAGGC
>CAYHCW010000484.1:0-2644 GCA_964355025.1 uncultured Gemmatimonas sp.
GGGGTGGGGGGGGGAGGGAGGGGGGGGGGGGGTGACTGGGGGGGGTGCTGGTGAAGGGGCTGCGCCCCCTCTGCCACCCCCTTCCCCTTCTCCGCACTTCGCTCGTCCCCCCTCCTAAACCCCCGCACCCCGCACTCGACCTCGAGTTCAATCCTCAGCTTCGGCGCATTCGCATATGTAATGCTCAATGCACAACTGAATCTCCTGCGCCCGGTCGGTGCGGTCGGTCGGCACGGTGATGCAGTGATCCACCAGCGCGGCCAGCGGTCCCCCGCCCTTGGCCGACAGCGCCAGCGTGGCCACGCCCTTCGCCTTCGCCGCGTCGGCTGCCCGCAGCAGGTTGGGCGACTTGCCGCTGGTGGTGTGCAGGATGAGCAGGTCGCCAGGCTTGCACAGCGCTTCGACCTGGCGCGAGAAGATGGTGTCGAAGCCGTAGTCGTTGCCGGCGGCGGTGAGCAGCGACGTGTCGGTGGAGAGCGCGATGGCCGGGTACGCGCGGCGCTCCTTCTTGTAGCGCACCACGTACTCGGTGGCCATATGCTGTGCGTCGGCCGCGCTGCCGCCGTTGCCGGCAAAGAACAGCGTACCCCCGCCCTTCAGCGTGGCGCGCACCATCTGCACGGCGCGCTCAACTTCAGCATCAAGGGCGGATGCGGTGAGCGCGGCGAGTTCGGAGAGTTCTTGGAGATGGCGCATGGGGAGAGGATAGAGGCTAGGTGCTAGGTGCTAGGTGCTAGGTGCTAGGTGCTAGGTGCTAGGTGCTAGGTGCTAGATACGGACGGCTTACGGCGTAGAGCGTACAGCTCACAGCTTCCTTTCCCAGCTATACCAGCGCCGCCAACTGCGCTATACGCCGCACCGAACCCTCAGCGAGCTCCACCAATCGCGCCGGCTGATCCGCTGCCGCCTCGAATGCGTACGTCACCGCCGCGTCGGCCGCCAGCAGGTCCACCGCGGTGCTGCGATTCCTGTCGGGCGCGGCGAGCACCTGCTGCAGCAACTGCTCACCCGCGGCGAGCAGCGCCTCGGGCAATGGCATCGACTCCCACTCGGGATGCGCGAGCACCAACTCATCCAGCCGCGCGCGCAGCGCGTCGGGGGCCCGGGGCTCCCGGTCGGCGAGCCACGCGCGGAGTGCCGACACGCTCAAGCGCCACTCGGCGCGTCGCGCATCAGCCGAGCGCCTTGGTGACTATCGCCTTCGCGCCGGCGAGCGCCGTGGCGAGCGCCGCTTCGTCGGCCAGCCCCGCCTGCGCCATGTGCGGCTTGCCGCCGCCCTTGCCGCCGCCGAGTGCCGCGATGTCCTTCACCAGCGCGCCCGCATTCACGTTCTTTGCGCGCAGCGCATCTCCCACGACGACGAGCAGCGTTCCCTTGCCGTCGGTGACTACGCCGAGCACCGCAATGCCGTCGGGCATCGCCTCGCGCACCGCGTCGCCCACGGTCTTCAGCGCCTCCACATCTGCGGCATCCACCATGCTGATGGCCACGCGCGCGCCGTTCACCAACTCGGCACCGGCGACGATGGCCTGCACCGCACCGCCGCCGCCCGAGCCCTTCAGCGCTTCGTCGAGCTTCTTTTCCAGCGCCTTCTTTTCGCCGAGCAGCGCGTCGAGCCGCTTGCCTATTGCCTCGATGCCCGCCGCGTGCACATTCACCTTCAGCGTGTCGGCCACGCGCTCGAGCGCGCGTTCCTTGTCGCGCAGCGACTCGAAGGCCTTGGGGCCGGTGAGCGCGACGATGCGGCGCACGCCGGCGGCCACGCCCTGCTCGGTGACGATGCGCATCAGCGCAATCTGCCCCGTGTTGCGCACGTGGCAGCCGCCGCAGAGTTCGGTGGAGAGCCCGGGCACGTTCACCACGCGCACCACGTCGCCGTACTTCTCGCCGAAGAGCGCCATCGCGCCCAGCGCCACGGCATCGGCGTACTTCTGCTCGGTGATCGTCACGTCGACGTTCGCCCAGATGCCCTCATTCACGAGGTGCTCGATCTGCTCGAGCTGCTCGGGCTTGATGGGTCCGTGGTGCGTGAAGTCGAAGCGCAGGCGATCGGGCTCCACCACCGAGCCGGCCTGATGCACGTGATCGCCGAGCACCTTGCGCAGGGCGGCGTGCAGCAGGTGCGTGGCCGTGTGGTTGCGCTCGGTGTCGCGGCGGCGGTCGGCCGGCACGCGCGCAGTGGCGGGACCGAAGGCAATGTGGCCCTCCACCGTGCCGATGGCGGCAATGCGTCCATCCACCTTCTTCACTTCGTCCACCTGCACGCGCCATCCCTTGCCCACAATCTCGCCGTGGTCGCTCACCTGCCCGCCGCTCTCGGCGTAAAACGGCGTCTCGCGCAGCATCACCGCCACGCGCCCCTCGGGCAGGTGGCGCACCGCAGCGACGTCGCTCTCGACCTCGGTGACGGTGTAGCCGACAAAGCGCCCGTGCTCGGCGTCGCCCGGCGCGCGTGTCCACTGCGACACGTCGCCGAGGTCGTCGGCCACCACCGCGATGCTGCGGCTCTTGCGCTCCTCCTGCGACTGCTTGCGCTGCGCGCCGAGTGCGGCCTCGAACCCGGAGATGTCCACGAGGTAGCCGCGCTCGCGCGCCATCAACTCGGTGAGGTCGATGGGGAAGCCGAACGTGTCGTACAGGCGGA
>CAYHCW010000485.1:0-2639 GCA_964355025.1 uncultured Gemmatimonas sp.
CGTCCAGCTTGAAGCTCACCTGCTTCATGTACGACCAGTCGAGCACCGATTCCACCAGGTACTTGTCGTAGTCTTCCACGCCGAACTCGATCTTGGTGGCGCCCGTCTCGTCGATGGCCCGCAGCTTGCCCTCGATCAGCGACACCTTGTCGTTCCGCACCGTGCCCAGTCCCCACGAGGGGACCACCCACTCGTTGAGCATGGCGGGATGCTTGTCGAGCGCGTTCAACAGCAGCCCTTTGACCGCCGGCACCACCGCGGGCAGCATGCCGCGTGCTTCAGTGATCCAGTCCTGGAGCGTCCGCCGCTTGCCCTCATCCAGCACGAACGTGATGCCGCCGGCCACCGAGGTGACCGGATGGACGCCGCGTCCGCCGACCATCTCGTTGATCCTCTGCCCGATGGTGCGCAGGCGCAAGGCAATCTTGGCGAGCTCGGGATTGGCCTGGACGATGCCGACCACATTGCGCACGGCCGGATCGGCATCCAGGCCCATCACCAGGTCGGGGCCCAGCAGGACGAAGATGGACAGGCTGTGCGAATGGATGATGTGGCCCATGTACATCAGTTCGCGCAGGAGCATCGCCGCGGGCGGCGCCGTGACGCCCGCCGCGTTGTCGAGCGCGTTGGAGGCGGCAATGTGGTGCGCCGTGGGGCAGACACCGCAGATGCGCGCGGTGATGTGCGGCATCCGGTCGGCCTCCATGCCGATCAGGATCTTCTCGAATCCGCGGAGTTCATTGACGACGAGGCCGGCGTTTTCCAGCTGGCCATCTTCATCCAGGTTGATAAAAACCTTGGCGTGGCCCTCGATGCGGGTCACCGGATCGATTCTGATGGTCGTGGTCATGCCTCGATCCCCGCCTCGTAGTCGTCATGGTCGTCCTCAATCCACTTCCGGATGTGGAAGGTCGGCTTGCTGCCGATCATCGTCGTGGCCATGGTGTAGGAATAGAGAGACTTGGAGCTCCGCTCCAGCGACCGCACGATCTCATCACGGTCGATATGCGTCAGGCGGGACATGCGGTCCGCGATCTCGGTCCTGATGTCGCGGTTGGGTTCCGTCAGGATCTGCATGCTCGCGCCGGCGCAGCCGGTGCAGGGCACGCCGTTGTCCGGGCATGGCGCGAGGCAGCGATCGATGGTCACCGATCCCATGCAGCTGTAGCCCTGGCTCAGGAAACACTGCTCGGCGTTCGGGAGGCCCTCCGAGTTCGCCTTGATCTGGCTGACGTCGGTCTTGTCCATCGTGCGCTTGCACTTGGCGCAGACCGAGCGCCTGTTGACCTTGGGCTGCCGACCTTCAACCAGCGCCGACAACGACTCGAAGACGAAGGCTGGATGCGGCGGACAGCCCGGCAGGTAGAGATCGACGTCGATCGCCTGATCGAGCGGCGTCACGATCGGCTCGAGCGGCGAGACCTCCCGGCTGGGCGGACTGGCGGACGTCGTGGTCTTGTTGTCGAAGTAGACCGCGTTGCAGATCTCCGCTGGCGTGTGGATGTTGCCCGCTCCGGCGGGGCCTCCAAAGACGGCACAGGCGCCCCACGCGACGATGATGTCGCACGACGCGCGCATCTGCTCGGCGGCGTGCCGGTCGTGCTCGTTGCGAATGGCGCCAGACACCAGGCCCACCGTGGCTTTCGGATAGCCCTTGACGTCGGTCAGCACCGGGCAGCGCTGGATCTCCACGGCGTCCAGGACATTCAGGATCTTCTCGTGCAGGTCGACGATGGCGACGTGGCAGCCGGAGCAGTCGCTCAGCCACTCGATGTTGACGGTGACCTTGCTCATGGTGCGCGCCTCACGGTCAGCTTCTTCAGGCAGGCGTTCTCGCCGGCGTGGACGATCTCCAGCGAGATCTCACGTCCCATGATGTTCTGCAGGGCGCCGGCGAAGAACCCGTACATCATGTTGCAGAGCGAGCCCTTCTGCGCGTGTCCAAAGCGGAAGAGCGACTGGCGGATCATGCAGTCCCGAAAGACCAGCATGATCTGCGTGCCGTCCTCGCACTCCCGGACGAAACCCTTCTGGTCATGCGCCTTGAACGGCTCAAAGAGCCAGAGGTAGTCGTTCTTGACCAGCACCTCGCGCACCGCAACCAGGGCTGCCTCAATATCGGTGGTGCGCGGTACATCGGCCGACAACCGCTTGCCGAGGTTGACCCCGGCCAGATAGGCAATGCGTGGCGCCGACTCGCCGATGGCCTGTTCCGTCCCGGAGGCGATTGCCCCCAAAAAGACCATGGCATCCTGCAGCGCCAGTCGCTGCGTTCCAGTTTCCATTGGTACCTGCGAGCACGGACGCACCTGGGGAGAAACAGAAGCGCTCCGTCCTGCGTCGTGGACGGGAATGCTGAAGAGCATCGGCTGCTGAAGCCGCCGCCTGAAGTCCGCGCCGAATGGAAGCATCGGACGGCATTCGTGAGGCTGCGGTCGATGCTCAACACGTCACGCTTGCGCCCGTGGGCCCCGAGGGCTTCGCACGGGTCCGGTGACCGCATATGTTTGGTGGCGCGCAGGCCGCGGGTACGTACCACGACGGGAGAGCCGGATGAGCGAGATTCCAGCCGAGGTGACCGCCTCCCTCGAGGGACTTCGGGCGCTGGGCGGCGACGCGCTGCTGAAGCAGATGGTGGT
>CAYHCW010000486.1:0-2634 GCA_964355025.1 uncultured Gemmatimonas sp.
CGCGTGGTTGGGTCCGCAGAGCCAGAGCGCGTCGATGGCCGGGTCGGCGACCATCTCGGCGATGCTGCGATACGCCTTGGCAGCGCCCACGTGGAGGCTGCGGGCGTAAGCGGCCGCGGCGTTGGCGCCCTTTTGGTCGGGACTCCAGACGCCGAGAACGTCGGCGTCTCGGACGCCGGTCCAGCCTTGCATGTGGAAGCGGGCGTTGAAGCCGGAACCGATGAAACCAACACCAAGTCTGGGCATATGCTGGGGTGCAGAGGACACAGGCACAGTGAAGTGCAGAGGACACAGGCACAGTGAAGTGCAGAGGACACAGGCACAGTGGAGTGCAGCGGAAGAGGCACAGTGAAGTGCAGGGTGCAGGAACCTCCGGTAATTATCGCTTCCGCCACCCATCGTCGCTATCTGCCACCTACCGACCACCTAGCACCTAGCACCTAGCGCCTAGCACCTAGTATCTGTCCAAGTCCTTCGCCACCACGATCTCGCCACGAAACCCTCCGCGCCGCACGCCGGCCACGACCTCGTCCATCGTGCCACCCATTCGCAGGACGTGCGTCAGGACCAACTGCTTCGGCTTGGCCCGCGCGGCGATGGCGCCGAGTTCCTGGTCGGAGGTGTGCGTCTCCCGCAGGTATTGTGGCCAGAACTCGCCGCCGGGTCGATTCTCCGGCGCCACCCGCGTTGCCGGGTAGACCTCGTGCACCAGCACGTCGACGCCGGCTGCCGCCTCCTCCAGCGACTTGCTGGGTGATGCGTCGCCGCCGAGCACGATGGAGCGGTCTGGCGTGTCGACGCGGAAGGCGAATGCGACGTTCCACGATCCGTGCGACACGGGAATGGCGCGAATGCGAATGCCGGCCGAGTCGTACACCACGCCGCCGGAGGTCTCCTTCACGTCGACGCGATGGCCGCCCTTGCGGCCGCGCTCCAGCCCCTCGGTGCGGACAACGATGTCTTCGATCCACGCGGCCTGGATATGGCCGACCATCGCCTGCGTGCCCGGCGGTCCGATGATCGGCATGTGCGTCGAGCGTCCCATCACCCACGTAGTGTGGATGACGTCGGGAAGGCCGAGCGTGTGGTCGCTGTGCAGGTGGGTGAGGAAGACCGCGGTGAAGCCGTCGATGGGAAGTGCCGCTGCAGCCGCTCGGCGCATGACGCCGGCGCCGGCGTCGAACAGGAAGACGCGGGTGCCGTACGTAATGGCAAACGCGGGGCCCGCGCGCTCGGGGTCGGGCAACGGCGCGCCGCTGCCGAGGACTATCAGCCGCGTGACGCTGGATGTATCACGCGTGGTGCCGGCAAGCGTGCGCTGCCCCTGCGCGGCAGCTGGCGCCAGCGCGAGCACGAGCGCACCCGCCAGTGCGGCGCGATGGAAACAAGGGTGTGTCACGGCATCAGCCGAGGCCGAGCTTCTTCAAGACTGCCGCTGGTGGCAGGTCCCACCTGGGCAGCGCCATGTTGCCCACGTACCCGACGTCCTTCATGCCTGCGTCTGTGGTGTAGAACGCCGTGGCCGTGAGATTGCGCACCAGCGAAAAGAACCGCGCCCCGGCCGCGAACTCTGTCTTCGCCTTCGGCACGTAGCAGATGTCGTCGCAGATCTGCCGCTTCTGGTCGCTCGACAGCTTTGAGAATCGCCGCTTGAAGCGCTTCTGGCTCTCGAGGTTCAGCCAGCTGATGCCGCCGCGCACGCGCACGAGGTCGCGGGCATTCCCTTCGCCCGGCGCACTCACGTGCTCGTTGATGTAGTGATGCGCTCCCACGGCGGTCGCACTCGGCGACTTGGCATCGGCCGGAATGATGACGTCGCACAGCGCACCGATGGTCTCCATCTCGGCGGCCGAGAGCTTGCGCGGCCAGTCCTTCCTGGGATTGATCAGGTCGGGGTCCCACGCGTCGCCGCGCGGACCGCTGCGTACGAGGGGCACCGGTGACGTGGGCGGCGTTGCGGGGGCGGGCGATGCCTGCGCCTCGGCGTCGGCAAGCGGCACGCCCGAGAGCACCGGCAGCACGGCGGCCGCGGCCATCGCCTTGAGGGCATCGCGGCGCGATTGATCAGGGTTGCGCATCAGCCGATCTCCCGCTTGTGCAGCTGGTCGAGGATGTAGTCGGTGGTGCGCCATGCCAGAGCGAGAATGGAGAGCGTGGGATTCTTGTCGGCATTCGACACGAACGGCGCGCCGTCGGTGACGAACAGGTTCTTGACGTCCCACGACTGGCAGTGCGCGTTCAGCACCGAGGTGCGCGCGCTGTCGCCCATGCGGCAGGTGCCGACTTCATGGATGATCTGCCCGCCCTTGGCGATGGCCTTGTTGCCGTCGGTCTGCGGTGTGCCGCCCACCGTGCCGCCCATCGCTTCTATGATGTCGGCGAAGGTCCGCTGCATGTGCACGGCCTGCTTGAGCTCATGGTCCGACCACTTCCAGTGGAAGCGGAGCACCGGAATGCCCCACTGGTCCACCACATCGCGGTCGATCTCGCAGTAGCTGTCCTCGTTGGGGATCATCTCGCCGCGGCCGTCGAACCAGACGTGCGACCCGTAGTAGCGGCGCGCCGCCTCCTTGTAGGACTTGCCGTACGCGCCCTGCGTGATGCCCTCGAGGAAGTTGAACGAGCCGTTGCCGG
>CAYHCW010000487.1:0-2631 GCA_964355025.1 uncultured Gemmatimonas sp.
CGGCGATCCCGTGCGCGTGCACCAGGGTGGTGTCGACCCTGGGCACGGCGCGGGTTTCAGCGATGTCGGCCACGCTACTTGTTGATCGGGATCATGATGTGGGCTCCCGGAGTGCCGGGGAGCATCAGCCACGGCACGCCCTGGCCCTTGAGGGCTTCGTCGCGCTGGCTGCCTTCCGAGACGCCGATCGACTCCGGCGTGGCGCCGGGTACCGACAGCACCCACAGCAACTGGATGCGGTCCTTCTTGCCGTAGAGCCGGTACGACATGGTGCCGAAGGGGGTCGGCTTGAGCGTGCCGGCCTTGGTCGCCGCTTCCACCGCCGCGGTGACCTCCTTGTCGGACTTGCCCTGCGCGCGCAGCTTCGCCGAGAAGTCGCGCCGTGGGGCGCCAACGACGTGGTAGCACCACGTGAAGCCGTCGGCGCCGCGCGGCGTGCACTCCACCTGGTTGGTGCCCTTCTTCAGCGTGACGCGCTCGCCGGTCTTGGGGTCGTAATTGTAGACCGTCGCGCCGGCCTTCAAGTCGTCGGGCAGCGGCAGCACGGCCTGCTCGACTTCAGTGGGAGCGACGTCGGTGATCGCCGACACCTTCACCGCCGGGTTGATCGGGATCATCACGTGCGCGCCGGGTGTTCCCGGCAGCATCATCCAGGGCAGTCCGTAGCCTTCGAGCGCCTCGTCGCGCTGGCTGTCGATCGACACGCCAACCGACTCGGGCGTGCGGTTGGGCAGCGAGATCACCCACAGGTTCTGGATGCGGTCGCGCTTGGCGTAGCCGCGGTACGACATCATGGCGGGCGCACTGGGCGGCACCGTGCCGGCCTTCACCGCTTCGGCGACGGCCGCCGCGATCTGCTCGTCGGTCTTCTTCCCGGCGCGCAGCTTCGCCTCGAGGTCGCGGCGCGGGCCGAGCGACTTGTGATAGCAGCGCGTGAAGCCGTCGGCCATCGTCGGCTGGCACTCCATGAAGTTGGTGCCCTGGCGGAGCACTTTACGGGCGCCCGTGGTGGCATCGTAAGTGACGACGGTGGCCCCGGCCCTCAGGTCGGCGGGGAGTATCTGTACGGCTTCGGCGATCTGATCGGCCGCCGACGTGGATTGGGCCATCGCGGCGCCAGGGACGAACATCAGCAGAGCGGCCGCGCACATCAGTTTCTTCATTCGAGTCTCCATGATTCCGTCGTTCCCCTCGCCATCGTCACTGGCGGTTGTAGGCGATGCCGGCGGCCTGCGCCTGTTCGATCGCGATCACCATCGCCGGCACGATGGTCACGCCCGGCAGCAGGTTGGCGCGGAGTTCCGTGTCGAGATCCGCCGCCTTGCCCTTGCCCCGCGCTTCGAGTTCGCCGCACCACGCCCCGAGGGCGTTGGCGCAGATCAGGAACTTGGTGCCCATCTTCTGCAGGCTCTCGATGCCAAGGGCCGGCATGGCACCAGCGAAC
Organism: uncultured Gemmatimonas sp.; assembly: GCA_964355025.1. Lineage (GTDB taxonomy): Bacteria > Gemmatimonadota > Gemmatimonadetes > Gemmatimonadales > Gemmatimonadaceae > PNKL01. Next base: position 1,445 of record CAYHCW010000487.1, read on the forward strand.
ATCGGAATGGTGGGCGTCTGCATGGCCTGCATCAAGAGGTGCAACTCGTTGGCAGTCGGGCGGTGAAATGGATTGCGCGCGTAGGGCTTGCCGGCGGCGTCCTTGAGTCCCGTGTACTCGCCCAGCCCGTACTTCGCCCACAGCGCGTCGTTGAACGCCAGGGAGATACTGGCCCCGGGGCCAATGCCGTAGAAGGTCCCGACGGCGCCCACCTGTCCCGGCGCCATCTTGTAGGCCGCCGAATAGGTGCTCAGATAGTTGAGGATGTGCAGGAGCCCAACGCCGTTTGTGTGCTTCGGGAAATCAAAGAAGCTCCGGTGGGTGCCTTTCACCTCTTTGAGCCACGCATCGGCGGCCGGCGCCTGGGCCGACGCGCCGAGTGGTGTGGCAAACGAGACGCCGAACGCCGACGCCGCGCCAATCAACCGGCCGAGAAATCCACGACGCTGGATCGAATCCATTGGACCCCCTTGATGCAACGGGTTTAACGAACCGACGCGAAACCGACGGATGGAACCTACCCGACAGACAGCAGGCTGTAGCCGTACTCCTGCGCGCGCGTGGTCCCGACGACGCCCGCCGGCACAAACCGGCTGCTCGGGATCATGTTCGCGGCCATTTCCTTATAGATTGCCTCGCCGTCGCCGCTGCCCGCCAGCATGCGGGCGAAGCGATGGCTGGCGGTGTCGCAGACCATGAACTGCACGCCACGCTTGGCCAGGCCGTCGAACGCACTGCGCGGTGCCGCGTTGTACGGATTGGCGGTGGGCGGCTCACCGGTGCGCGACGTGTACTTCACCGCGTCGGCCATCGCCTTGCCGTACTTCGCCCAGAGGGGATCGGTGAACGCGAAGACGGTGGCAGAGTGCCGCAGGCAGATCACCATGGCCAGGTCGGCATCGTCCAGGTTGTAGCCGGTCTTGTTGCCGGTGAACAGGTTGTTGGCAAAGCCAATGGCCTCGCCCACGCCAGAGGCCGTGGTGACGTCGAGCACCATGCGGTGTTTGCCGGGGACCTTGTCCAACCAGGCGTCCTTGTCGTGACGCACCGGCTGAAAGGCCGTGGCTGGTGGCGCCGGCGGTGGTGCCTGGGCGCCCGCCCGCGTGCCTGCCAGCGCCACGGCCGCCGCGGCGGCTCCCATGCCCGTTACCAACGAACGACGTGCCCGCCCATGCTGTTCCATCCAT